>JAFUCL010000062.1 GCA_017459725.1 Solobacterium sp.
CACGATAGCGGAATGCGATATTACATTTCATCGTTCACCTTGTGTCTCAATATATTTTCTTATTACTTCAATCGGTGCTCCACCCGTTGTAAGAAGGCAAAAACTCTGACTCCAGAAATACTCCTTCCATAATTTTTGGCGGATCTCAGGAAAATCCCGTTTGATCAATCGCGAAGATGCACTCTTATAAGCATTGATGAATTTGGATAACTCGCTGTTAGGCTGTGCCTTGAACATAATATGAACATGATCCACATCATGGTTCCATTCCAGAAGGGTGATATTATATCCCGGAGCCAGCCGTTCGAATATCGATTTTGTATAGTCGGAAAGAATGTCATCAAATACCTTTCTTCTGTATTTGACAACAAGGATGAGGTGGTAATACATTGCGAATACTGAATGATTATTATTATCCAATTTCATTGATAACACCTCAATACATACTATCTACGACTGAATTTATTATACCACATCCGCAACCCAAATTCATCCCCGTCTTTACTCTTCGTAAGAAGACGGGGACTTCTTCGGATTTACGTTAAAGTTATATTTTAGATTTTCTAAATTGGCATTTTGTTTGTGTCACCAGATTACTTGAAATGCCATCATTGGGATCAAAATACTGTATCGCAGACATAATTTCTTCGGGAAAATGCTGAAAAGAGGCTGTAACAGTTGAAAAGCTGTTATAGCCTCTTTCCGTTTCTTTGATTGTTCAGGTAGTATTCCAGAATCCTTACGGCTGCCTGCTGGTCTATGACCTTCTTCCTCTTCTTTCTGGACACATTGGCACCGATCAGGAATTCCTCGGAATCCTTGGTTGTATATCGCTCATCCTGCAGGAATACGGGTATGCCTGTTTCCCGCTCAATGACTTTGGCGACTTCCTTGGAAAGCTGTGCACGCGGTCCTTCATCATCATTCTCCAGCAGCGGATATCCCATGACGATGACATCCGGTTTCTCTTCAGCCAGGTATTCCTCTATACGGTCAATGGCTTCATCATAGTCATCCGGTTTAAAGCGGATTGTTTTAACGGGGGAAGCCAGAAACCCGGTATCGGACTTGGCAATACCGCAGGTAACACTTCCCAAATCAAGACTTACATATTTCATGTGAGTATTATACCTGTCCGGCGGCCTTTTCCGCCCGTTTCTTTTCAAGATATTTCTCAAACTGCAGTTTGATCAGCGCTGCACAGGGAACTGCCACAAGCATACCTGCCACCCCGCCGACATTGCCGCCGGCAAGCAAGGCCACTACAACAAGCGCAGGATGAATCTCCACGTTCTTGCTGAGAAGCCGGGGATTGATGACATTGCCGTCAATTGCCAATACAGCAATCAGGATGACGGCACCGATTAAGAGATGCTGCAGGGATCCGCTGCTGAGGCAGACAACGATCAATGAACCGAAGCCGACCACCGGACCGACATAGGGAATCAGATTGCCTACCCCTGTCAGCAAACCGATCACGGCAGCGTACGGCACTCCTGCAAGAAGAAGCGCGATACTGACAAGCAGTCCCACCAATGACGCATCCAGCACCTGTCCTCTGATATACCCGGAGAAGACTCTGTCCGCATCCTTCATGAAAGAGCGCAGTTTCTCTCTTGTCTTATCGCTCAGCAGCACTTCCAGGGCATTCTCCCAGTACGTCCGGATACCGGCATCGAGCATGAAGTAGATGGCAAAGATATTGGCAAACAGCAGTGTGCTCACTCCGGAGCTCAGCCCGGAGATGATAGCTGTTACTCTGGAACTGAGGGAACCGATGGAGATATTCCAGGAAGCCAGCTGTGTCTGCAGGACATTCCAGAATTCGCTCAGTTCCGTCTGCAGCCCCTCAACATATACCGTAATATCCGTGAGATTGATGGCAGAGATACTCTTTGTCACCGTAATAATCAGCAACGTCAGGATCAGCACAAGAGCCAGAATCACCACCGCAAACGTCAGAATCACCGCCAGGAGTCTTCGCTGCTGCGCATTCTGTATGCCCTTGAACACCCGGCGCTCAAACATAGCCGCTATCGGTGTAAACATGTATGCCAATACCACACCCAGCAGTAAGGGCTGGAAGATGGAGCTGATAAATGCCATTACCGTGCCGGCTGCTCCGCTCAGCTTATAAACCACAATGCCCAGAATGAATGTGATCAGTGCCGTTCTTGTAACATAGAACGCAATCTTCTCATACCTGGGATCATGAAATTTATTCAGAAACTTCATACGCACCTCCGACAGAATACAGTATACTGCACAATCCGAAAGAAAACCGCTTCGTAACAAAGCGGCATATCTTCTACTCCTTGGCAAGTCCTTCCACAACAATGCAGTTGGGCATCTGCTTAAAGAACTGTGAAGGCATCATAATCTTGGACTTAACAAGCCCGCCTCCCACAATCACATATTCCTGATCAAACACGGATGAATCCACCAGGATCTTCCAGTCCTCCGGAAGTCCCACCGGTGTAATGGAACCATACTCCATGCCGGTTACTTCCGTGACATAATTCAGATTCGCAAAGACAACCTTCTTGGCATCCAGCGGTCCTCTGACCTTGGCATTCATGCTTGCACGCTTGCCGTACGGTACCACCACAGCCGCATAATGCACGCTGTCCCCTCTGCTGCCTTCAACCACCAGACAGTTCAGTTCCATCTCCTGCGGAATCTCATATTCTCTGCTCAGCGCATCGCCATCCGCAAACGCCGGATCGATCTCGGCACACTGCACTGCATGATCTGTATCATGGCTACAGAGATATGCATATACGGATGAGGGCAGGAGCGGATCATTCTCGGTTACCGGTCTGAATGCAAGTTTCATATGTCTGTTCTCCTTCTGCTGTTATATCAGGTTTTATTCTATACCAGGCAGGCATCGATCAGTTCTTTGTTTCTGATCTTTTCATACCAGTCCTGCGGCAGATCTTCGATCGGATACAGTATCCCGGCAAGTCCCCCTGCCACACAGGCAGTTGTATCAGTATCATCACCGAGATTCACGGCTTTCATAAGACACTCCGCAAAGCTGTCCGTATTCAGCACACACCACAAAGCAGCTTCCAGTGTATGCACGACATACCCGCTTGACTGTATCTCATCTTCACCCAGTGCATCAATACCGGCAAGACGATGGAACGGTGCTGTAAGTTCCAGCTGATGCACGCATGTCCGTAAATCCTTTCCCATGATGCAGGCTCGAGCCAGATGCACATAGATGACACAGGCTTCCATGCAGTTGGGATGGGCATGCGTCAGGGCGGATACTTCCCGGATCTCATCATCGCTGCAGTCCGTAAAGGCAAGCGGCAGAATACGCATCAAAGAACCGTTTCCCTGACTTCTTTCTTCACTGCTTCCCTTTCCCCGCAGAATCGCATCCGTAGTCGTAATACCGGCATCAAACACACTGCCTCCGGCTGTATATTTAGCATCCAGCAGCCAGTCCCGGAATCTCTGCTTCATATCCTCTGTATCAACACGGCCGTTGTTATCCTTCAAAGAGCGGCATGTGGCCAGCAGCATCGATGAGTCATCCGACCATGTGCCCGGCTTCTGATTATGTGTACCGTAGCCTCTCATCCTGGTGCACACAAAGGAACCCCGTTTTTCAAACTCATACGGCACGCCCAGGGCATCCCCAATCACTGCTCCGTATACAGCATCCCTCAGTATATTCCGTTCACTCATACACATCACCTTTCAACAACAACAGTTTAGCACCGTCTTCTGCTGAAAAAGAGAATATCCCGCTGTATCTGCAGCAGAACATTCTCTCTCCTGTTTATTCCGGATACTTATTTAACCGGCAACTGTACCGGATCCGTGAACGCAATCGGCTGCGCCGTCAGCTCATCATAGATTGCACAACTGACCTGAATCTCGTCCACCGAATCAATCTTATTCGCCAGAAGACCTTCATTCAGATATTCCGTAAACACCACCATCTTTCCCGGCAGCACCTTAGCGCCTGACAGTGCTTCCAGATCGGAGCCGTTTACAGAGACTTTACTTACGGCAATTGCACGTGCTTCACTGCCGGTATTCTCCGCAAAGACGATAATACGTCTATCGTCATTGTCATCCGCATACTTTGCGACAATCCGCAGACCATCCGCATTATACACTTCCGTACCTTCATCAAACTTGACAAGACCGATCGGATCCACCGGATTGGTTTTGATCTCACATTCAGGAATGTCAAAGAGAAGTTCATTGGTTCCCTGATCAAAGACACGGAAGGAAATACTCATCTGCTCAGCATTCGTAAGCTCCAGTCCATAATTCTTCAGGTCTTCGTTCAGCACAACTCTTGTAAGAGAATACGGCTCACCGCTGTTGTCGTCAGGCACCTTCGTGGAGACCAGCAGAGAGACACAGTAATTGTTAATGATAAAGTCCCGCATCATAACCCGCAGGTCTTTACCGGTGCTGTTATCGAAGGAAAGACTGATACCGGGTCCTCTTTTTGAATATTCATATGATGCTGTAATCTTCAGATCATTCTGATCCCAGATCACCTGCTCATCAAGGAACGGTGTATCTTCTGCTGTTTTATCTTTCTTTTTTTCCTGCTTCGGGCTTGCTTCCTCTGTCTTGGCGGCTGCTGTTTCCGCAGGTGTTTCAGCCTGTGTTTCTGCAGGTTTTTCCGCAGTCTGTGTTCCGCCGCCGCAAGCCGTAAGACTCAGCGCAAGCACTGCTGCAATCATCTTCACATACCTTTTCATAGCTCTTGTTTTCCCCCATTTCCACTAAAGATATAATGCAGATTCACTGCATAAATTCTAATTTGCGTAAAAACAAAAAAAACTTCCAGTCTGAAAATATGCACACCAAAATAAAGGCTGAAATCACCCGGGATACGACGCAGGAGGTGAACCAGTGCATTATAGGACAGACGAAAACAAAGAAATACTCTCCACAGTCAAATGTTTATGGATGTCCTGTTCCGAGATTTTATCGGTTTATGAAAAATGTCGGAGTATAGTCCGAGATTTTGCTGATTTATAAAAAATGTCGGAGTACAAGTTTCATAATACATAATCAGAATACCAGTGCAGCGTGGGACAAATCCGCATACATACTGCCGAACGATATCTGCGGTTATATCGTTTTATTTCTTCTTTTCCCTCTTTCAGGCACAAAGCATCAAAATTCTGCTCACGTGAAAAAAGGCCGTCCGCAGACAGCCCATTGCATACCTGTAAATCTCTTACTTTTCGGTCAATGCGTGGAACATCTCTCCAAAGATATAGTCCCTGAAGAGATAATTCACTTCTCTGATCTTATGCTCAAGACGTTTCTCTGCATACGAGAGATCGTCATTGACAACCGGCGCATGCACCAGTTTTGAGCACTGCCAGGAAGGATTGAATACGGTTGCCACGGTGGAGATATCCCAGATGATGCGTGAATTGGAAGCCTTCACGGACTTGAATGCACCGAGATAATCCATCGGCTGATCATCTCTTCCCTTCAGATACAGATTTCTCAGGAACATATTCATCATGGATGACACTTCCGGTGCTGCAAAGGCATTCAGACAGTTGTCACCGAGATAGGTTGTCAGTTCATTCTTACCGGTCAGATGCGTTCTGATCTCATCCTCTGTTAACGTAAGCAGTGAAGCTACGCTCATGCACGGAATGTAGATCAGCGGAACACCGCTCTCGAAGATGACATTTGCAGCAGGAACATCCTGCATCAGGTTGAATTCAATGCCGTGTCCGTAATGCAGAGGCTGTCCGCCAAGCCATACGACACAGATCTTCTTAATGATCTCCGGATCCATCATGATTGCCGAAGCAACGTTGGTAATTGCACCGATGGATAAGACATACAGCGTATCTTCACATGCATGTGCGCGTTTAATGAGATCCCGGGCTGCTTCACTGTCCACAGCACCGCCGGCATCTTTGATATATGCATCTGATCCGCGGAATACTCTTCCTTCCGGATCTTCACCGAGCATGGCAAAGAGCTTCAGGATTTCCTCATAACTCAGTTCCATACCGTCACCCGGTTTCTCCGCATATGTCACACCGGCACCTTCCACAGCACCTCCCGGCATTGCCAGATACTGCTTGATGCAGTCATGCGAGAACGGTGCAGCATAGACAGCCAACAGATTCAGTCTCTCCTTTTCCTTCGCTGCCCATGCGATTGCATACTGATCATCCACTTCATTCTTGGTGTCAGAATCAATAACGATATTAACTTTTCCTGCAGGTATCAGTGTTTTTCTTTCTCTTTCTTCATCTGTCAGTGCAGGAAATGTTACCGGAACACCATGGTTGATTACTGTCATAATTGTCCTCCTTCATACAGCTTTTTCCATTTCTGCTCGTGCAAGTTTTCTTCTGTTCCGATCCGCAAAGAACTGTCTGATTGTCGGCAGTCCCATGACCAGCAACATAAAGAAGCCAAGAATTACATTCTGTACGGCATCTGACCATCCCAAAGCAATGATCCCCGTAAAGATAATACTGATTGAAAGTGATCCGACAAAGATACCGATACTGGATCTTACATTTCCGGAGAGTGCCAGACCAATGATAACCGCCATCATCGGTTTAAACACCATTGATGATGAAGCCATGGATGCTTTGTATCCGACTGCACTGGAATAGCATGCTGACTGAATAGCGGCCAGCGCAATGAACAGACTGCCGAGCAGGAATGTACCGAACTTGACACGCATCGGTTTGATTCCTACACTCCTGGCAATCAGCTCATTGCTGCCGACAACGTTGGCCTGGTTGGCGAGTTTGGTTCTGCTCCTGAGGAATTCAAAGAGCACTGTTACAACGATCAGGAATATGTAATTATAGGGTACCCTGCCCAGGAAGGTCAGCGCATCGGGCATACGGAAATATGTCGAAGTAACAATCTCCGTATTGATTCCGTTCATGTATGTAACAAGATACTTTCCCAGGATTTCAATGATCATCAGTGTACCGAAGGAAACAATGATCGAAGGAATTTTCAAAGCCGCAAAGACACCGCCCACAAAGGCCGCCATCAGTACTGAAGAAACAACTGCACCTATGAGCATTCCCGGAAAGCCAAAGTAATAGCCTCCGATACATGCACACATACCCGAGAAGATGATCCGGGACCCTACGGAGAAGTCAATAATACCGCTGACAAAACCGAAGTATACTCCGTAAGAAGTAATTGTCGGAAGCACTGACAGGGTTAAGATCGACAGGATTGCACCGATGTTGCCTACTCTTTCCGGAATAATAAGCAAAACGAGCAGGTAGATCGCCAGCGGGATCATTAATACCAGTGCATAGTTTTTGACGGTTGTCATGATTTTGTTTTTGTTCATAGGCTTTCCTCCGGTCTGACCCTCATATGCATGAGGGTCAGATCTACTGTTTCATTTATCTGCTTGCTTTGATTGTTTCGGAGTTGAAGTTGTCAATCCAGCTCTGCAGCTCTGCTGTAGACTTGCCGACAACCGCATTCCATCCGTCACCTGTGTAGATCGGTGTCTCGGTGTTTTCGCAGTATTCCGCAAAGTCAACGACATCCTGCGGTGTATGCAGCAGCTGCATTCTTGTATTCAGAACGATCGGTTCATCATCAAGATTGATTCCCTGGGCATGGTTGGCAATGCAGATCATCGGCAGGATCATATCGAGAGAGAGGTTTCCGCCTGCACATACCTTCAGCGGTTTGCCTTCGCCCATGTACTGTTCCATACCGTTTTCGATATCGATCAGACAGATGGATACCTTGCCTTCAAGACCATGATTGACAAGTGCCTGGTTGGCTCCGGCCAGAGCACCCGGGGTAACCGCACCGCCGACGATGAAGATACCGTCAAGTTCAGGATAGGAAGCGATGATGCCTTCCACGGAGTTTGTAACATCTTCAACCGTTGTAACACCTCTTGTCTCTGTGAGCAGATTTACACCGAAATCCTTGCATGCCTGATTGATACCCGTATCTCTGTAGTCACCGTTGATATCACCCTGCTGCAGACCGATGACAGCCATGTTTTTAACACCGTAGTCATTGGCCATTTCCTTGACCAGGTCATAGGCAATCTGGGTTTCGTTGCAGTAGCAGTTGCCGAGGAAGTTCTTCTGTGAATATACATATTCCTTCAGGGATTCATCAGTGATCTTACGGTTGGCAAGGAACCAGTTGACATCTCTTTCCGCACAGAGATCAGCTACCAGCTTCAGCGCACTTTCCGAGAATGTATAAACAATCAGTGTATTCGCACCCTGGTCGATCATATTCTCATACATCGTCAGGAATGCCTGGTCGTCATAACCGGACAGTTCTGAAGGAATCCATTCAATACCGTAGGTCTTGGCAATTTCATTGGAGTTCAGGTTTGCACATTTCATTGAGCTGACTAGACTGGAACCTATACCGCCGACAACAACCTTTTCCTGAGGTTCCTGGGCGGGCTGCGCGCTTTCCTTTGCGCCTTCTTCCTTTGCGGATGTACTGCCGCTGCCTGAAGCACAGCCGGCTGTGGATACGATGAGCAGAACAGGCAGAAGAAGTGCCAGCAGCTTGGTGATACTCTTTTTCATTATCTTTCCTTCCTTTCAATTATTCTTATTTGATCACGGCTGTATTCTTTCTGTCGAAAGACAGAGCTACAGCTGCGATAAATAACACGCCTTTGAAGATCTGCTGAAGTTCAGCACCCATATTGACAAGCGTCAGACCGTTATTGACAACTGCCATCATCAGCCCGCCGATAATCACTGCTTTGAACTTGGATGACCAGCCTCCCGAGAAGGGAACCCCTCCCAGCAGTAAGGCAAGCATTGTATTGACCTGCAGATTCAGTCCCGAGTTGATGGATCCCGTGCATGTTCTGATCAGCAGGAATATGGAAACCAGAGAACATGTAAACGCAAGCACCAGGAACCCCATGACTTTGATGAGATCCGTACGTACACCGGACTGCCCTGCCGCCGTTTCATTTGCGCCGATTGAACGGCAGTTCTTTCCGAACGGTGTATAGTCGAAGCAGATATAACCGACAAGCAGGCAGAGGATAATGATGCCGTATTTGACCCAGACCTGATCGGCAAGCTTGAGATCATAGCTTCCGGTGATGGCACCGCCGCCGAGGATGACCGAGGCAATGCCGGAATACACGAATGAAGTCGCAATGGTTGCCACAAACGAATTCACTTTGAGACCCACACAGGCAGCCGCATTGATCAGTCCCATCAACAGACACAGGAGAATTACAGCTGCGATAGCCAGTGGGATGCTCGTCTGTGAGAGGTATGCGCCGACCGCTGTTGCCACACAGACCATGCCGGCCAGGGAGAAATCCATATTCCCCTGTGACATCAGGAAGATATATCCGCAGGCAGGCACAATGATCTGAAACAGATAATTGGAGAATGAACGCAGGTTGGAGGCACTCAGCAGTTTGCCGTGTGTAGCGATCTGAAAGACAACGATGACCAGCACCAGTCCGAGGAACGGAATGACTTCATTCATATTGAACCTGCTCAGCAGGCTGTTCTTTTTCTCTTCACTCATTTCGGACCTCCTAGATCATGTAATCAATCAGTGTATGCTCGGTGACATCTTTACTTCTGAGGAACTCCCCTTTGATCTCTCCGTCCTTCATGACAAGAACACGGTCGCTCATACCGATCAGTTCGGGAAGCTCTTCCGAGATCATCAGGATTGCCTTGTTCTTCTCCTTCAGATCAATCATCAGTTTGTATATATCCGACTTGACACCGATATCGATGCCTCTGGTCGGACAGTCAAAGATATAGATATCCGCATCACTTGCCAGCCACTTGGCCATACTGACCTTCTGCTTGTTGCCGCCGCTGAGATACATCACGAACTGTGACTGATCCCGCATCTTGATTTCCAGGGACTCCTGCCATTTCGCAACCAGTTCCCTTTCCTTTTTCGGAGATACGAGACCGTGATCGGCAAGCCTGTACAGATTCGGCATGCAGATATTGTCGCGGACACTGCTGGCTGACATCAGCGCTTCGGTATCACGGTTCTTTGAAACATACCCGAGCTTCTTCTTCACCGAATGATACGGGTCTTTGATCTGACTGCCGTCAGCCAGTGTGACTTTGCCGTAGTCCGGAGTAATGATGCCGAACAGGATCTTGCCCAGCTCATGCATGCCGCAGTCGGTAAGTCCGCCGATGCCGAGGATCTCTCCCCTGTGCAGCTGCAGCGAGACATCCTTCAGCAGTCCGTAGCGGATATGCTCTGCTGAAAGAGCAACCTCATCACTCTTTCGTCCTTCATCATCCGTACGGTACAGGCTTTCGGCAATCTCACGTCCCACCATCATCCGGCGCAGTGCGGAGATATCCATCTCTTCTTTGGAAAGCGCACCGATGTATTTGCCGTCACGCAGGACAATGATCGAATCACAGATGTTCATCAGCTCTTCAATGTCATGCGAAATAAACAGAACTGTTTTGTTGTTGTCTCTGAGCTTATTGATGAGACCATAGAGGATATCTCTGCCGTCTTTGCCCAGCGCCGTCGTTGTTTCATCAATCAGCAGTAATTGCGGATCGGTATATGCCGCTCTGGCAATTTCCAGAAGCTTGCGTTCCTCAAAGGACATGCCGTTGACCAGCTGGGCCGGATTGATTCCGGTGATGCCGAGCTCTTCAAGCTGTGCAGCTGCTTTCTCATTCATCTTCCGGATATCCATGAAGCCAAACCGTGAGAACTCATCTTCCTTGCCGGCAAAGATATTGGCCGCCACACTGATGTTGTCAAGCGTGCCCTGTTCCTGTACGACCATACTGACACCATGGGAAATCGCATCGTTGATATCCTTCGGCTGGTACAGCTCCCCATTCAGATACAGATTGCCTGAATCCTGTTTCTGTATACCGGCCACGATTGTCGAAAAGGTGGACTTGCCGGAACCGTTCTCACCGATCAGTCCGACGACCTCACCCTGCCTGATTTCAAAACTGACACTCTGCAGGGCTTTGGTAGGTCCAAAGCTTTTGGAGATATTCTCTGCTTTCAGAATTGTTTTCTTATCATTCATGACTGCCTCCGAACGCTTCCAGTTCTTCTTTCGTGGGAATTGATTTCTGTGCCCCGTACCGGGTTACCGCCAGGGCCGAAGCCATACCCGCATATTCCATCGCTTCTTCGATCTCTCTGCCTTCACTCAGTGCTTTGACAAGCGCACCGTTGTAGCAGTCACCTGCAGCGACCGTATCAACTGCCTCCACCCTGTGTGCCGGGATGCGGACTGATGTGCCGTCCTGTTTCACTAACATGGAACCCTCACATCCAAGTGTCACGATGACATTCTGCACACCGAGTTCGATCAGCTTTGCGGCTGATTCCTCAACACCGTGTCCGGGTGCGCCGTATGCCATGATGGAGACTTCCGTTTCATTCGGGGTGATATATGTGATATGTCTGTACAGGTCCTTCCTGAAGGCAGGATCTGCCGGTGCCGGATTCAGGATGACTTTCTTACCGTGGGCAGCAGCCAGTTCCACTGCTCTTTCCACCGCATCGAGAGGTATTTCCATCTGCAGCAGCACATAGTCGCAGGCAGCGAACAGCTTCTCGTTTGCTTCGAGATACTGTTTATTGCAGTCCAGATTGGCACCCTGGATCACGATGATGGAATTATCGCCGTTGTGGTCTACCGTAATGACTGCGGTTCCCGTAGGATGCCGGTCAGTGAACCTGACATATGAAGTATCGACATGATTCTCTGACAGAGCTGCCACCGTTTCATGTCCTTTGGTGTCATTCCCGACACATGTGAGGAAAACGATATCCCCGCCCAGTTTCCCGCAGGCTGTTGCCTGGTTGGCGCCTTTACCGCCGAAGGCATAGCGAAGATCCTCACCTATCACTGTTTCTCCCTTTTCAGGAAATCTGTGCACGGCTGCCGTGATGTCGACATTAGAACTTCCAATCACCAGTATTTTCATTATCTGCTCTCCCGAACACCAAACTAAATCGTTTTAGGAAAATGTTTTCGTAATTCCATGGTAGTAGAAAGCGAGTCTGATGTCAAGATTACCGAAATCATTTACTAAAATGTTTTCTGCGCATAAAATATAACTATGATTACGATCAAAGAGATTGCGGCTTTGAGCGGTGTATCCCCCTCAACAGTCTCAAAAATAATCAACAACAAAGCCGGTGATATCTCCCAGGAGACGATTGACCGTGTTTTGGAAATTGTCAAAAAGCACAACTACCGTCCCTATGCCACGGTCAGAAAAGACAGTGAAAGCAAGTCACTGACGATTGCCGTGCTTCTGCGGAACATGGATTATACGAATTCCTTTATTGAGGGCATTATCGATTTCCTCAACGAAAGCGGGTATTCCCTGCTTCTGTATAATTCGAATGACAGCAATGAACAGGAACTGCAGAATATCAGCAAACTGTCCTCCAAGGAAGCCGACGGTATTCTCTGGCAGCCGGTCAATGAGCAGAGTCTTGCCAGCCGCAGAATCCTGGAGGAGACCTCCGCAAACATCATCTATCTCGATGCCCTGCTTGAAATCAACGGTGTGAACTATTCCATCGATTATGCAAAGATCGGTTATTTCGCCACCGAGAATCTGATCAAGCGCAATCATACGAACATCGCCTGTCTGATCAAGAACTTTGACAGCACGAGATCGCAGCTGGTGATGGAGGGTTTCCGGCAGTGTCTGTTTGATTACAGCATTCCCTTCAGCCAGGATATGATCATTCCCTTTGAAAAGTACAGCTACGAAGATCTGCAGATCCACGGCTTTACGGCCATCGTATCTTCACATCTGACCGTGGCGATGAAAATTTACGAGAATCTGGAACTGAATGATGTGAATATCCCGGCGGAAATGTCGATGATCTCGCTTTGTGATGATGAGCGCAATTCAACCGATATCCGCAATATCTCCGCCATCAGGATTCCCAGCTATCAGTTCGGAAATTATGTCAGCCGCAAGATCGTATCCATGTGTGAAAACAAGGAATACAGCGAAGGCAGATTCGAGTTTGAACCCGTGCTGGAATCGGAAGCTTCCCTGTCGGTTCCCTACCGCTCCCGTCTGCCCAAGATCGTGGTTGTCGGTTCCCTGAACATTGATAACATTATCTACCTCGATGAATTTCCCAGCAGCGGCAGCACCGAGATTGCCTCGGAATGCATCTCCATCGTCGGCGGTAAAGCACTCAACCAGGCCATCGGTGTATCCCTGCTGAAAAAGGAAGTCAGCATCATCGGCAAGATCGGCAAGGACAGCGATTCGATCCTCATCCGCAATCAGCTGGCTGCGCACAATGTGGATGCGGCACATCTCGTCTCCGACGCGAAAGCCAAGACCGGCAAGGCATTCATCACCATCAACGCCACCGGTGAAAGCACGATCACGGTTGCCAAAGGTGCCAACAATGAACTGACACCCGAAGATATCAAGCGGGCCGCCAAAGCATTTGACAACGCCGGCATCTGTCTGCTGCAGAGTGAAGTTCCGCTCTCAGCCCTGCGGGAAGCTGCAAGGATTGCCAGACGCCATAAAGCCGTCACCATCTTCAAGCCGGCTACCATAAAGTCGATGGAGGATGAAGACTTCCGGCATATCGATATCTTTGTGCCCAACCGCAACGAATCACTCCTGCTCAGCGGGAAGAACACCGTGGAAGAAGCGGCCGAATACTTCTACGCAAAAGGAATCAGGAATGTCATCATAACCCTGGACAAGGACGGCGCCCTGCTGAAAAACAGTGACGGGATCACGTACTATCCTGCCGGCAATGTTCTGGTCATTGATGCGACCGGCGGCTCCGATGCATTTATCTCCGCCCTTGCCTGCCAGCTGATCGACAACAAGAAGCTCGATTATGCAATCAAGGTGGCAATGATTGCGGCCGGATACTGCGTCGGCAAGTTCGGTGCATCCACATCCATGATCGACTACGAAACCCTGGAAAGAACCGTAAGCAGAACAAGTCTGTAAAAAAAGCAGATGTACAGGTCATGAACCGACCGCATACATCTGCTTTTCATGTGTATTGATTTGTCTGTGTTCTTACCGGCAGGTATATACCTTTCTGCCTGTGCAGGTATATACAGCCGTTGCTTTTTCACTGAATGTCCGGGTTTCCTTCTTGGAATCCAGATATTCGAATGTGCCTTCTTCAATCCTGAAGACAGTGAGATCTGCTTCCATACCTTCCCTGATTTCTGTTTCCTTATCGGTGATACCGAGCAGACGGACCGGTTCGGCAACCGTCTTGTTCAGGATCCACCACCAGGGCTTGTTTGTAAGACCTCTGACCTTGGTCATGACAACACCGAGGTTGAAGACCGGACCGTTGAGATTGCGGCCGTGCAGGTCGCTGGAAACCGTATCCGTGAAGAAGCCTGCCTTCCAGGCCGTTTCAGCCGTATCGTAGCTGTAGGCATTGGTGCCGTGGGAGAGATCGAAGATGACACCGCGCTCTCTTGCCGCAAGCACACACGGTTTGACATTGCCTTCATCATCAAGGACTTTCATGACATCGCTGTTGCCGGCCAGGGTGTGGCAGAGCACATCCCCTTTCTTCATGTATGTCAGCAGCTTCTCAATACCGATTCTGCTTCTCGGCGCATGGACGGCAATCGGCATGTTCAGCTCATCACCGAGCTTCCGCAGCTGTTCCATAACGTATACCGGATCAAAGCAGAACTTATCATCGATTCTTGCTTTCAGACCGAGCAGTTCATGACGGTAACGGGCTGCGACTTCAATGACACGTTCCGGGATGATGTCTTCAGCACATGCGAAGTCCATGCCGTTGCCGGCATTGGCAACACCCAGATGAGCAATATTCAAGTAAGACATGAATTTCAGATCGGTTGTATGCAGAATGTTGTCACGGTAATCCGTGTAGTTGTCCGGTCCCAGTGTGCCGAGATCCAGTGCATATGTAATACCCTGTTTCAGAAGGTCATTCTCGGGACTGATGCCGATTGCATCACCGCCGTAGTTGGCAAAGTGGCAGTGCGCATCCAGCCAGCCGACTGACACATACATACCGTCTGCGTCGAAGACTTCCGCCTGTTCGTCAGTGATGTTTTCAGCGATTTTGGTAATGATGCCGTTTTCAACCAGGATGTCCGCTTTGCACTCTTCTCCGTTCATGATTGAGAGAAGTGTTCCGTTTTTTACAATATATTTCTTCAGCATACTTTACCTCCTAATTCAGTTTATCAGAATGCAGGATATACGAGACTTACGAATGCGACATAACCGATGCACAGGATCAGTGCGAACAGCCAGCCCATCTTGAACAGTGATTTGACATCATATCCGCCGGCGCTCATTGCCATGGCAACAGCAGCTGTAGCAGACGGTGTCATGTATGCGGTCAGGGCACCGGAAGAGATCAGAATCAGGCAGCCGCGGGGATCTGCACCCAGAGCGCTGCATGTGATCAGAGCGATCGGAGCGAAGACATTCATAACACTCTGGTTCTGCATGAACTGGGTGATGATGAACGGTACGATGAAGAATACAGCGTGCAGGATAACTGTGTTGGCAGCACCGCCGATGGAATTGGAGATAATGGAGCCGATCCATTCAGCTGTACCTGTTTCAACAAGTGCTGTAGCCATTGTGTTGGCACCGATGAAGAGCATGCAGATGTCGACCGGGATAGCTTTGATTGCTTCGTTCTTGGTCAGAACACCGCAGAGAACCATTAACATAACGCCAGCGAAAGCCAGGAACCATGTCGGCTGTCCGACAAGCTTGTTGAAGATGAAGCCGAAGATAACAGCTGCGAAGATGACAACGCCGGCGATATCGGAGAACTTCTTAAGCGGTTCCTTTGTATCCTGTTTGGTGCTGAGTGCAGTAATCGGAACAGCCGGTGTATCGATCGTAACTTTCGGAGCAATGAAGTAAGCCCATGCCAGTGTTACAAAGACGAACGGCCATCTGCCCTTGAAGAAGTCCATAGCTGTGAAGCCCTGTGTGAAGCCGTATGTTTCCATGTAACCTGCATATACTGCAGACTGGCTGATGGAAGCACCGAGCGGCAGGATTGAGCAGCAAGCCAGACATACAACCAGCAGCGGGAACTGTCCCTTGGAACGGCTGACACCGAATTCATCACAGATGGAGTCCATGATCGGGAAGCAGATTGCATACGCAGCCATCGGGCTTGTCAGCATGCTTGTAAGTACCAGGGCGATCAGCAGAACGCCGAGATAAGCGAGTTTGTAATTGCCGCGGGTGATCTTGCGGATGCCTGCGGTCAGCTTGGCCGGGAATGATGTTCTGCCAAGACCTGCCGCGAGAATGATCATGCAGCCGATCGTTACAGCGTTCTTGGAGCCGATGCCGGCCAGGATGGTATCGGGTTTGGTGCAGCCTGTAATAACAAGCAGCGCTGCTGTGGTGCCTGCGATAACACCCAGAGGGAATTTACCCCACAGGAAGTTCACGAGCATGCATACAAAGAGAATGATACAGATCAGCATTTGAGTGTTCATTGTGTTACCCCTCCTTCACTCATCTTTTGACAATTTCAGAATAGGTTCGGGAGAAGGAATTGTATAATAAGTCGTTTTGCCTTACTATTAGAGTTACTAATAGTAATAAGAGGCAGCACAGATGACAATTGATGAACTGGTATGGATACGCGATCTTTTCAATACACTGAACATGTCCCGTTCCGCCGAAAACCTGTATGTAACCCAATCAGCCCTTTCCCAGTGTGTCAGCCGCGTAGAGAAACAGCTCGGCTTCACTCTGTTTGAGCGTTCCAACAAAGGTCTGAAACCTACGGAGAAAGGTCTTATGTTTTCTGAGACAGCCGGAAAGATCACCGATGAATACCAGAACTTCCGGAACCGAATCTATCTTCTCGATCATCCGGCTCTGGAAAAGATCACAATCGGAATGGCACCCTTTCTGGCATCCATATGTTCCGTTGACCTGATCAGACAGCTGAATGAAGCATATCCGGGTATCTCCTTTTCCGTGTATGATTCCTACTCGGCAGATCTCTTCAGTGCCCTGCAGGCCGGGAAAATCCAGATGATCATTGTAAACAACAGCCTGACCCATCCCGAATTCACCTGCATACCGTTCGGCAAGATCTCCACAGTTATATTCCTGCGCAAAGGAAGCCCAGCCGAAGCACACCGTGTAACAAGACATGGCAGACTGTATCTCGATCCCAAATACCTGAAGGATGAGCCGATTGCCATCACCAGACAGGGACAGGCAAGCAGAGCGCTGGCGGAATCCGTATACGCAGAAGCAGGCTTCACACCCGATATCCGCCATGAATCAAGACATGTATCCAGTCTCTACAAATATGCTCTGGAAGGCATAGCCTCCTCCGTCACCGTGCTGACCGGAGAAGTGCGTCAGCTTGACCGTGATACAGGGCTTGTCTGCCGGCTTCCCGACACGTATAAAACAGCCCATACCAGCTGGCAGATCGTCATGCAGAAAGAAACGGAACGCGAGCTTCCCGAAGGACTCTGTGCACTGGTTGAAAAGGCCGTCATCGACAGTGACACGGCTGTTAACTGATTATCCCGTATACACAAACGGTTTCCCTCTTCATGCAGGAAACCGCTTTTCTTTTACAGCAGAATATTCACCAGCATTCCGCACACAAGCGAGAATGTCATCACATACAGCAGATACAGCACAAACTTGCGCAGTCCGAAGACAATCTTCAGAGCACCCAGATTGGTGATCTTGGTGGCCGGTCCGGTAATCATGAAGGCAGCTGCACTGCCGATGCTCATGCCGTCCAGCAGCCACTGCCGGATCAGTGGAATCGTTCCCCCGCCGCAGGCATACAGCGGCACACCGATTGTTGCAGCCATCAGCACACCCCAGGCTTCATTACCCGCAAACACCTGCGTAAGCAGATCCTGCGGCACATAGCGCTGAAACAAAGCGGACAGGAATATACCCAGCAGAAACATAGGTCCGGTTGCTTTGATGTTGCGGCCGATGTTCTTCAGAAGACGCATGAACATATCCGGATCGGTGTCCCTGCTCTTTCCTTCCGCAAAGCCCCGGAAATCAAAGAACGGCCGGTTCCCGTAAAAAACATGTACAAGCATGCCTGCCGCAATCCCGCAGAGAAAGCAGGAAACAATGCGCACCAGAAGTACGGTTATACCAAGGGATGCACTGTATACGATCAGCTGCGGATTCAGCAGAATACTGGTCATCATGAAGGCGGCCAGATGACTGTCGCGTATGCCTCCCGCTGACACCGACGCAGCCAGCGGTATGGTTCCGTACATGCATAACGGCGAGGCAATCCCCAGCAGCGACGCCATGATGAGACCCGGTATCCAGGTTTCGCTGCCGTCCATCCGTTTCAGCACATTGTGTATCCTGTCCTTGAAGAATACGGATATCACTGACCCGATCAGAATGCCGGCAGCCCACCAGAATACGATCTGTCTGAACTGCACATCAAAGTAATACCAGAGATATATGAATTCCCTTTTCAGGATATCAGCCATCAATATTCACCAATTCGTACTGCTTTGAGCCAAGACCAATCTGCTCACCGTAGTCCAGTGTGTGCTGGCCGCTGCGTGATTCGATTCTCTTTACCAGAGACGCATTGCCTTCCGCCTGATAGACAAGATCCACACAGGCCTGATCCAGTGCCACCGGATCGGTTGAAGCCAGTATCCCGATATCATGGATATCCGGTTCCGCCGGATTGCCGTCACAGTCACAGTCCACGGAAAGCCTGTTCATAACGTTGATATAGATGACATGTTCCGGACCCACATGGTCACGGAAACCGGTCACCATTTCCGCCAGTGCTTCCAGCCAGGCTTCCTGATCACTGTTCATGATGCTGCCGGTGGTTCTTGTTCCTGCACTGTGCACATATACCTTGCCCGAGGCAGACGAAACACCGATGCCGACATTCTTGATGGCACCGCCGAAACCGGCCATGGCATGTCCCTTGAAATGCGACAGAATGATCCAGTCGGTATAATTCTCCGCATGTGATCCCACGATCACTTTATCAAGTCTCTTACCGCCGTTTACGGGCCACTCCGTTTCTCCTTCCTCATCCATCAGGTCAAATTCCGCAATCTCCGTAAACCCGTGGTCTTCCGCTACCTGATGATGCATGGCTGCACTGCTGCGGCTTCCTCCGTATGCCGTATTGCATTCCACGATCGTACCATCCACCTTCTGCACAAGATCCGCAATCAGCTCAGGTCTGAGATAATTGGAAGCCGGCGGCTCCCCGGTGGAGATCTTCACAGCTGTCTTTCCCGAAGGTGTCCAGTCCAGCGCATCATAGATCTTTACAAGTCCCTTGGCACTGATATCGGAGGTGAAATATACAACGGATGCTTCACTGCTCTGCACAGGTTCCGCACTCATTGAACTGCTTGCCTGCACTTCCGGTGCTGCTGTTTCCGGTGCTTTGCTTTCTGCCGGGGCAGCTGCCGTACTGCCTGAACCGCATGCCGCATTCATCAGCACCACAGACATGCATAAAGCCTTCATCCATCTCTTCATACGCATACCCTCCATCATGACAAGTATAAATAAGAGTTCATACACATTCAATTTACCCTTGTGCATCCTTCCGCTTCAGAACCCGCTGTAAAAGACAGCACCGTTTGACAAACTGCGCATTCTTTCCCGGCTTACAATTTCATCAGCACAGAAAGGAGCACCTGTATGTCTCTTATTCATTTTAATTTCGAAAGCAAATATCTCCGCGGCAACACTGACGTGAATATCATCCTGCCGGACAGACCCCGCACCATTGATCCGGAAGACTTCTATACCGGTGACAAAAAGTATCCGGTGCTGTGGCTGCTGCACGGCGGCATGGGTGATTATTCCGACTGGGTGCGCAAGACAAACATTGAGCTGTATGCCTGCGAACATGATCTGATTGTGGTGATGCCTTCCGCACTGAACAGCAGCTACTGCAACTGGGATCATTTCGGCGGCGGCTACAGACATCATGACTACATCATCCATGAACTGATGCCTCTGATCTACGCCTGGTTCCCGGCCAGCCGGAAGCGTGAAGACAACTATATGTGCGGACTTTCCATGGGCGGTCAGGGCACCTGGAAGTTTGCCGTCAACTACCCTGAGAAATTCACCGCCTGTGCAATGCTGTCAGCACCGACCTTTGACTATGCGGACAAGTATGCGGAAGAGATGAATGAAGGAAAGAGCACAAGTCATACGGATCTGGTGGATATGTACGGCGGTGTGGAAGCTTTCAGTAAAACACGTGAGAATGCCCGCCGTGTCGTCAGGGAACTGGTTGAAGCAGGCAAAGCGGACACTCTTCCCCGTCTGTATGCATCCGGCGGCACGGAAGATCCCCACCTCCATGAATTCCGTGATACCGTGGATTACTTCCGTAATCTCGGCATTCCGGTTGAATACAAAGAGATTCCCGGTTACGGCCATGAATGGCGCTACTGGGAGCTGGAAATACAGAATGTGCTGAAATTCTTCGGGTTCTGAAATTCCGGATAAAACAGATAAAAGACCGCAGTGCTCGGGCAGATGAAGAATACACATCCGTCCGGGATTGCGGTCTTTTATGCTGTTCTTCATATTTTCAACATCAGCACTTTGGAATTCTGTGTTGATTTAATGTGATATTCAGCAGAATATAATGTTGTTTTACGGCATAAATTCACACTAGATGCTGTTTTGTGCTATCATATGATCACATGAAATTCCACTTGAGGAGGGCTAATTATGTATATGTACCGGAAAATATCAGAATATCTGAAGCAGTGGAAAAACAGCAAATACAGAAAACCACTAATCGTTCAGGGAGCCCGTCAGGTTGGAAAAACCTATGCTGTTTTGGAATTTGGACGCTTGAACTATGATAATGTCGCTTACTTTAATTTTCAAACCAGTGAATCACTTTCCACGACTTTTAATGAAAGTATCAGTCCTTCATACCTTCTCCCCATTTTGTCCCACATCAGCGGGCAGACTATTACCAAAGGTTCTACGCTCATCATTTTTGATGAAATCCAGCTCTGCGAACGTGCTGTGACTTCTCTGAAATACTTTTGCGAAGAGGCACCGGAATATCATGTAATTGCTGCCGGAAGTCTTTTGGGCGTTGCTGTCAATCGGGAGAAATATGCTTTCCCGGTGGGAAAAGTTGACCGTTATTTTATGTATCCTATGGATATGGAGGAATTTCTCATTGCCCTTGGGGAAAAAGAGCTTGTTGAACGAATCCGCTTGTGCTTTGACAATGACAGACCAATGCCGCAGGCCCTCCATGAATTGTGTTTAAAACTCTACCGGCAGTATCTCGCTATAGGCGGTATGCCGGAGGCAGTTGCCCGTTTCATTGATACGCATGACTACACACAGGTACGGCACATTTTGGAAACAATCCAGATGGATTATCTGGATGACATGAGCAAGTATCAGGATAATTCAAATGAAATCAAAAAACCCCGACTGACTTATGAAACGATAGCAGTACAGCTGTCCAAGAAAAACACACGCTTCCAATATAAAATTCTGAAGCCCGGAGCCAGGGCTGCTGAATATGAAAACGCCATAGAATGGTTGGTTTCTGCAGGCCTTCTGTCACGGATTTACCGTGCAGAATCGATACAAAAGCCGTTGGAAAACTACAAAGATATAGATGATTTCAAAATCTATCTTTCCGATATGGGACTTCTTGCAGCTCAAAAGGGAATCCGGGCTGAAGATATCTTTTTCATGGAAGAGGAACTTACGGACTTCAAAGGCGGCATGACAGAAAATTATGTCAGTTCCCAGCTGATCCGTGCCGGATTCAAACCTTATTTTTGGCGGAACGACAAAGGCACTAAGGAAGTGGAATTCATAATTTCTCTTAAAGGCAGGCTTATTCCTGTGGAAGTGAAAAGCGGCATGCACATCAATGCGGTCAGTCTTAAGGAATATATCGAATTGTTTCATCCGGTTTATGCGATACGGGTTTCCGAAAAAAACTTTGGTTTCGAGAACAATATTAAAGCAGTACCGCTGTATGCAGTTTTCTGCATTCATGATGAATGATACAGCTGCAGTGCACGCGTTATGCATATGAAAGGGATGCGTTTTGCATCCCTCGTTTATTCGTCCAGGGTTTTCTAAGCATCCCATCGCTTACGGATGAAGAGCAGTCCTGCCAGGGCGGCCAACGATACTGCACAGATGAATCCCCACAGCGGAAGATTGCTGTGATCACCGGTATCCGGCAATGCCACTCTGCCGCCGGCGTTGGGTGATGTGCCTCCGTCGGAGGAACCGCCGCCCGGTGCCGGAGCAGTGATCTTAAGCGTGGTTTCCGCACTGCCGTCACGGAACGTGAACTTCACTTTATGCGTACCGGCCGCAAGTGTTTCAAGATATGCCGGTTTCAGCGTCGCATTCAGACTTCCGGAAGAAGCATCATAGTTCGCTGCGTCCACCACACTGCCATCCATGGAAATGGTTTCAAACCGTTCAAATGTCTTATTATCATGGACATTGCGGTTCACCGTATAATCAACACCTTTGGTGCTGCCCTTTGTCCAAGTGGCATCAGCACCCTTTGAGAACGTGTATGTGATCACATCCGGTGTATATTCGAACAGCAGTTCGGCCGCATCTCCGTCTTCATTACCGGTCATCGAGATAAACTTCATCTCCGCCTCCACAGCAGAGGATATGATAGTGTCCTTGATTTTGGACAGGAACATGATCTTCTGTCTGCCGGTATCAAATGAGCTCGGATCCTTCAGATAAACCCGGAAGTAATACGTTGTATCCGCTTCCGGTGCAGATGTAATCACATCACTGCATGCGCTGTCTGTGCACAGATGACCCACTTCAATCGATACTTCTCCGGATCCTTTCTCAAAGAGCGGTTTCACTGTTGTCGTCTTCACCCTGTAATAGGAACCGTCTGCTTCCGTACCGTCTATGTACATCATGAAACCATCAACATGGACAAGCCATTTTGCATACAGCGTCAGTTTTTCCGTTACCGGAGAAGAGAAGTCGTATTTGTTTGTGCAGTCTTCATCCGTGTACCAGCCCTGGAATGTATATCCTTCTTCACTCAGAGCTTCCGGTTCCGTGACTTTTTCACCGCTCTTAACGTATACGGGATCCGGTTCGGTGCCGTGACCCTGGGCATCAAATTCCACGACAAGTGATCCCTTGGGAACGATTACGACTTTTGAAGCCGTATCCGATGTCATGATGGATCTGCTGATGGTGATCCAGATGCCGTAAGACGGCGGTCCTGAGGTCATAAAGCTGGGCACCGGCTCGATGATTTCATCACCGGAATCAATCGTAATGCCATTGAATCCCAGAATCGCATATTTCGCCTCGGCAATGACAGCCGTAATACCCGGACCGATTTCAATCTTACCGTACGCACGGATACCGAAATCATAACCCCATACGTTTTTCGAAGCATCCGCCCGGACAGTTCCGCCGTTGATAACGATATTGCCTTTGACCTCGTCATACTCATGACCCGCATCGAGCGGACCGCCGGTCACGGTTCCGCCGTTGACCGTGAGATCCCCGCCATATACATGGATACCCGTTGTATCCACGGTGCCGCCGTCGATCTCAAAACCCTTAAGTGCCAGAATACCGTATTCTGTTCCTGCAGCAGTCAGCGTTCCGCTTTCAACCGCAACATAATCCGCGTAGACGCCGCAATAATTCGTTCCCAGTGCTTTAACAGTACTGTTGCGGACCGTTACCTTGGATGATCCGTCATTCCCTGCAATCACCATGGAAGGATCGTTAAAGACAATATCCGCGCCATCAAAGATCACCTTGCCGTTGTTATCCAGATTGATACCGTGATTGTTCTGGAAATGAGAATCAAATACGGCCTTGCCGGTGATCGTCACTTCGATGCCGTCAATTACGATCAGTGCTTTTGCTGAAGTGGGAATATCTTTTTTCAGCACCGGATTGTCCAGGGTCAGTGTCTTTGTGGCAGGATCATATTTTACGGTGCCGCCGTCATGATATACATCATCACAGTTCAGGCTTGTGATCTGCTCGCCGTTGAACCATACCGGATATTTAACGCCGCCGGCAGGACCGAGTTTCAGGGAAATACTGCCGTTGGCATTGAAGGTCACATCCGTCACTTCATAAGCAGAACCTTCCGGCAGCGTGACATGATCCTTGTCGAGATTCCTGAGGTTCACCGCATCATCCGGGAAGAAACCGATCGTAATGGTGCCGTCGGAATTCTTCATGTAATCCGCTTCCCCTACTTTCAGGGAATTGCCTTCGGAAATCTTCGTAAAGTCAATGGAGAGCTTATCCAGGAAATCATCCGGCATTTCAATGATCTTGAGATCGGAATAATCTTCGCTGATTTCAGCACTGACACCGGTTGTATACTTCGCCATGATGAAGCCGAGCTGTCCTTTGTAGTCAATGACCAGCCATTCGTTGTTTTCGGAATCCATTGTGACACCGGTAACCAGAACAACATCATCGGCTTTCACACCGCCGATTCTTGTTGCTTCGGTACTCGGTGCTTCGCGTACATTCAGCGCTCCTGCCGTAATGGTTACGTTTTCGGGTTTGATCGCTGTTTCCTTGGTATACGTAAGAGCCAGGTAATCGCTGTTGATCCAGCCGTCCTGCCCTTCATAATCAATCAGGATCCATTTGCCGGATACGGCCTTGGCCTGTACAACATCGCCGTACTTCAGACCGCCGATTCTATTGCTGTCTGCGGAAGCACCGGCGCGTACATTCAAAGAGTTTGCCGTAACCACATAAAGATCACTGCTTACGGACACAAAGTCCATCGGCATGATCACGGTTACGCATCCCTCGCTGTCCGGGCTGACTACGGCCGGTTTGCCGTTGACAAAGACATTGGTCGGATCAGCGAACTTTGCATAGTATTCCTCATCCGGCATCAGTCTGACCTGGATGGCATACTCTTTGCCTGCTTCAAATGCCGAACCGTCATGCAGTACCCATTCACCGGCGTCATTCTTTACTGCCCACAGGGTGCTGGCACTGTCAATGATTGTCTCCTTCACATCATCGGTAATGCCTGAGGTGGTCGGGATTGCACCTTCGCTGGGCGGGGTTACCCCGTTAATCTGCACACGTCTGATGGGGAACGCATATTCATGGGAATAGAAGAATGTATAGCTGTATTCCGGATTGGCGCCGTAGCTCTCTTCCTGGTTCCATTCCCGGCCGTTATTGATGAATTTAGGGAATCTGGCAAGCACGTAGTCCTTGGCGTTTTCATTCTCAATGCGCAGCTGCACACTGTACCTGTAACTGCCCGGTTCAAATACCGAACCGACGGTGGTATTGCTCCAGCCTTTGGACTTTGTTAAGCGCTCCCAGCCGCTTGATCCGCCGCTGATGGTGACTGCTTCGGGATCCGTAACAGTCAGCTGGGCAGCGAATACCGGATCACCGGTCTGGGGATCCCAGTGTGCAGCGTCTTCGATATTGTCGAATACGGGTGACTGCGCATGGATCTCCTCTACTTCGATACGCGGATCCAGCACTTCGATTGCCGGCGAACGCATAATTGCATAGCATCCTGAAGGATCATTGACGATCTCAACCGTATCCCAGAGAACATCATTGATGATCAGCAGGAAATCATCCGGGAATGTATATGTTTCCGAATCCGGCGCATTGATTCTCACGGTTGCCTGCAGTGCATATGAATGACTGTAGAACCACGGATCCGAACCGACCGGATTCCAGTTAAGTCCGTTATACTGCATCCACTGTATATCACCGATCGTCGGGTTGCCTTCCGCCGGATCACAGGTAATGCTCACGGCCGGGATTGTTTTGCCGAAAACAATGATATCGGAGAGATCACCGGTGCCGACACTTGTTGTACCGGTTACATATGATACCTTGTCTGTTGACGAACCTTCCGCGGTATAGTCAACAATCAGGGTAATCTCTTTATAATTGCCGTCATTATCCGTCACCCGGATCACCAGATCGGGATTTGTAGCCGCGGCTGTCGGTGTACCGCTGACGGTACCGTCAGAAGCCACTGTGATCCAGTCCGGTCCGGAAGTCTTAGAGAATGTATACGGGGTGGTGCCGCCGGCTGCTCCGGAGGAGACATTGAAAGGTATGATCGGCTGTCCGGCCGTACTCTGGATATAGTCCCAGTCCAGTTCGGCATTGAAGGTCAGCTCACCCGTATCCGCCACGGTGAATTCAGGTGAAAGGAACCACATATACCAGTACTGATGATCTGCACCGCCAATTTCAACCGTATCCGTTTCAACACCGGTTTCCGCTTCCCAGGCTGTTCCGTCCACGGTCAGTGTCATTGACTCCGCAATACGGTCATCAGAGAGATCATTCACAGTCAGCGGTACATTGTATTTCCACGATCCCGGTGTAAAGGTTCCGGAAGCAACTTCCTTCCACTCACCATCCCGGTACTTCAGCCAGTATCCGCTTTCCGCAGATTCAATGACAATGTCATCACTTCCGCTCTTAGTGAACGTCAGCGTCTGCAGTTCCTTGCCGTTTGCCAGTATGGAACTGATATCGGTGGTTGCACTGACGGAAGTGATTTCCTCCGCATGCACACTGACTGCCGACACCGGCAGAAGTCCCAGTACCATCAGTACGGTCAGGACAATTGTTCTCAATCTCTTAAACATATTCTTTCCTCCGCAGCCTGTTATTCACCGTCTTTCAGACGGTCATTCTCACTTACTACTATTCCCAGTCTTGAAGCCCTTGCCGCAAGCGCTGTCCTTGAATGAATCTCACTCTTTTCCATCAGGTCATCCAGATAATCCTTGACGGTATTCGGACTCAGATACATCCGCTCCGCAATCTCCTTATTGGACAATCCTTCCGTCAGATACCTGAGCAGGGTTCTCTGCTGTCTGGTCAGCCCCGATGCCGGCAGTCTGCCCAGATATACATCCGGTCCCTTTTCGGGATATACAGACTCCCTTGCCATGGTTCTGTTCATTACCTCCAGCAGGGACATCTCCGGATAGGTCTTGAACCAGAAGCTTTCGATCCCTGCTGCCCTGGCTTTCTCCATCCAGTCCGTGTCTGCCATGGAAGTGGCAATTACAACCTTTATATCAGGATAGATGCGCTTGATTTCCTGCGCTGCACTGAGACCGTCAATGCCTTCCGACATCATGACATCCATCACGATCAGATCCGGCAGACTGTGTGCCGCACACCACGGCAGCACATCACGTGCAAACGGCAGAGACGCCGCAACTTCGTAATCCGCAGAAGGCCGTATGGACAGCTCCATATAGCCGCGTGAAATCATCTCATCATCAACGATGACAACCCTGTACGGTTTCTTCATATCCTTCACCTGCCTCAAAAGCTACATAACAAAAAAAGGCAAACAAACCCATGTTCAAGCTCAAGTCTATCAAAAAAGCATTCGTGCATAATCCCCCCCTTCGGGTGAATCGGCCGGTAATCTGCGGTGATTTGCACTTGTGCTCGCTTCTTTCAAAGACTAAAGTTTAAGTAAGAACAGATTTTGCTGAATACATAATTGACTGATGGGAGAAGTAAAATATGGGAACTCTGGATGAACTGGTTTATTACTGCAGCATGGAGCATCCTGCCGGGGCACTGGCCCTTCTTGGCGAAAGCGGCAGCGGCAAAAGCTGGCTTGTTGAGAAAGAGCTGCAGGAAGCCCTCAAAGATACGCATGTCATTGTGCGTGTGTCGCTGTTCGGTATCAGCAGCGTCAATGCTCTGAATGATGCCGTGCGCAGGCAGTGGATGTATGCGTTATTGCCGGTCAGTTCAAAGCATATCATCACACAGGAACAGATCACCTTCGGCAAGAAGTTCATCAATGCCGTGAATGCCATCCTGAAGCTCATCAAACCCAAAGCTGCGGCCGTCGGGGATACGGCGTCACGTATTCTGGATGATATTTCGGTGCTGCCGGTAGTGGAGGACGTGCGCACGCATACACAGAAGAAAGTCGTGCTTGTTTTTGATGATGCGGACAGTGCATCCATACGCAACACCGACCTGCTCGGCGTCATTAACGACTACCGGGAAAACCGCGGTTTCCATGTAATTGCTGTCGGCAACCGTGAAAGCTTCCACCACAATGATGCGCAGACCGAAGATTTCATCCGCACCGCCAAGGAAAAATCAATCACATACATGGTATACAGCTATCCGGATTTCAGAGCCATCATCAGCAGTCTGATTCCCTCACGCAGCTGGCATAATGAAGCCTATGACCGTTACCTGCAGGAACATACAGAGGCAATCATTGACCTGTTCGGAGACGTATCCCCGTATAAGGAAGAGACCGGTGACGCTCCTGAAAAATGCCATAATCTGCGCAGTCTGATTACAGGTCTTGAGAGATTCTACCGGATCTATTCACACCTGAACGAAGAAGGTGTGCAGGATATTGAACCGTACCTCTGCAGCTTCCTTGCCTTCTGGCTGGCGGAAAAAGGCGGTGTGCGCAGAAACGGCAAAACCGGCTTTACATTTACCGACGAAGAGCTTGCACAGCTGTATCCCAGCTTCAAAACGGAGTACCTGCCGGACAGTGTGCGGGACTGGATCCAGAAGAGCTACTGGGATGAGGAAAGATTCCTCAATGAAATCAGACATACTTCCCCTGCCCAGGCATAACATAGCAAAGGCGGATTCCTTCCGCCTTTTAGTACGTTATAAGTGTAGTCGGAAAGATCATCATCCGGATGGTCACTCCGCTGCACTTATTTTAAGATAAGGGAGTCAGTAATCCGGCCTGGCGTCTGCTTTTTGGAGAATCATCGTCCGCTAAATAAACTGCC
>JAFUCL010000063.1 GCA_017459725.1 Solobacterium sp.
CCATGCGTTCGATCATCCGAAAAACCAAGGAACGATAAACATTACTACATATCCCCACAACAGTCCAAATGACCGAAAACCTCTTATTATCGCGGTTTCCGGTCATTCTTCTTTTATTGAACTGTCAAACTCGGGATTATAGCATGTTAACAGGAGACACACAGAAATGGATTGTGAGGAAATCAGCCTGAAATGGTATAATATGCGGCGTAGCGTGCGGATTTACCGCAGGCCGTCATGAAAACCGCATACCGGGTGTTATACCTGTTTTTTGTCAGGGTCCCCGGTGGATTGGAGCAGGCAGTATGATAGATATCCATGAACTGAATCCGAATCAGCAGGAAGCCGTTCTCGCAAGGGACAGCTATCTGCGGATTGTGGCCGGCGCAGGCAGCGGAAAGACGCGTGTGCTGACGATGCGGATTGCTCATCTGATACAGGATGAAGGCATATTCCCGAACAGGATTCTTGCCATTACATTTACCAATAAAGCAGCCAATGAGATGAAGGAGAGAATCCGGAAGATGCTGGCGGAGGAAACCGCCCAGCCCTGGATCAGCACTATTCATTCACTCTGTGTACGCATACTGCGCGAGGATATCCAGACAATGGGATGGCCGCGCAATTTCACCGTGCTTGATGCCGAGGACCAGAAGGCGATCCTCAAAGAGGCATACAAGGAATTCAAGGTGGATGCCCAGAGCATTTCCTACAATTCCATGCTGGACTATATTTCCAACAACAAGGGTGCGGAGATCTCCGTTGAGCGTGCCTATACACTTGCCGGAACCTATTCCGGAGACAAGACCAAGGCACAGGTCTATGAGTTCTACCTGAACCGCCAGCAGTCCCTGTATGCACTGGATTTCGATGATCTGATTCTCTGGACCGTACGGATGTTCCGCACATATCCGGAAGTGCTGGATAAGTGGCAGCGCCGGTTCTCGTTTATTCACGTGGATGAGTTCCAGGATATTGACGCTACCCAGTACAAACTGATCAGACAGCTGGCCGGCACGCAGAACAACCTGTATGTGGTCGGTGATCCCGATCAGACCATCTATACCTGGAGAGGCGCGGATGTAAACATCATCATGAACTTCACCAAGGATTTCCCGGATGCCCGCACCATCACCCTGAATGAGAACTACCGTTCCACACAGTGCATTCTGAACGGTGCCAACTCGGTCATCCGCAACAATAAGAACCGTCTGGAGAAAGATCTCTTCACAAGACGGGAAGGGGATGCGAAGATCACGCATTACTCCAGTGCCAGTGATGAATACCAGGCTGCCTGGGTGGCGGACAAAATCCGTTCCCTGCATGCCAAGGGCAAACCGTACAGCGACATGGCAATTCTGTACCGGTCCAATTATCTTTCCAGAGCACTTGAAAAAGCGCTCCTGGATGAACGCATTCCGTACATTATCTACGGCGGTATCCGGTTCTATGAAAGAGCTGAAGTCAAGGATGCCCTGTGCTATCTGCGCATGGTGACGTCTGCAGATGATCTTGCCCTGCAGCGGGTGCTGAACAAACCCAAGCGCGGCATCGGCAGCAAAACCATGGATACGATTGCGGCAGAGGCGCGCTCTTCAGGAAGAACGATGTATGAAGTGATCCGGGATGAGAAACTGTTCACCGGCAAAACACAGAATACGATCTCGGCTTTTGTGAATCTGGTTGAAAGCTGGAAACGCAAAGCAGCTGATGAACATACCGAAATCTACCGTCTCTTTGAAAGCATTCTGGAGGAATCCGGCTACCGGAAGATGCTCGAGGATGACAATGAGACAGACAGACTGGAAAACCTCAAGGAACTCATTGACGATATCCGTGAGTTCTCCGAGAACTATCCGGACAGTTCACTGGATGAATACCTGCAGCTGATTGCGCTGTACGGCGACCGTGATGAAACCATGAGCAGTGATTACCTGCAGCTGATGACCGTTCATGCGGCCAAGGGACTTGAGTTTGATACAGTCTTTGTGACGGATATGAACGACGGCATCTTCCCCAACGAAAGAGCCATGAACGACGGCCGCAAGGGTGTGGAGGAAGAAAGACGTCTGGCATATGTTGCCTTTACCAGAGCCCGCAACAAGCTCTATCTGACCGATGCGGGAGGATATTCCTATATCCTGCAGCGGGTCCGTACACCGAGTCGCTTCATCGAGGAAATCGATCCTGCATACATTGAACATCTCGGTGCTTCGGCAAGGGCAGACGGCACGATGCGTGAACATACGCTGTCGAATGTGCTGTTCTCGACCCGGGATGAACCGTTCAGTGCCAAGCTTGAAAAGGCAAAGCTTCCTTCCTTCGGAAAGGGTGAGCTTGTCGTGCATGCGAAGTTCGGTGAAGGTGTTGTGCTGAAGCAGGACGGCGGTTTTGTGGAAGTGGCATTCAGTTATCCCTACGGTATCAAGAAGATTGCGGCCGGACATCCGTCCCTGAAGAAAAAGACAGAACTGAAGAATTAGGTAGAGTATGGAAGATACAAGAACAACAATGAGACAGATGGTCGACCGTCTGAATGAAGCTGCCGATGCTTACTATAACGGTCAGGCTGAGATCATGACCGACTATGAGTGGGATGCCCTGTTCGATCAGCTCAAAAAGCTGGAGGAAGAAACGGGTATTGTCCTGCCGGACAGCCCCACCCAGAATGTATCCGCAGACACAACGGCCGGTGAAAAGGAACCGCATGAATTTGCGGCGCTTTCCCTTGCCAAGACCAAGAAACCGGAAGAGCTGGTGAAATGGGCGGAAGGCAGACCGATCTGGCTGTCATGGAAACTTGACGGACTGACCCTGGTTGTTACATATGACAACGGCCGGCTGACGAAAATCGTTACCCGCGGCGACGGTCATATCGGCACGAATATTACCCATCTTGCGGACGGTATTCACGGTGTTCTTAAGACAATCCCGGAGAAAGGCCATCTGGTCATCCGCGGTGAAGCCGTAATCAGCTATGAAGACTTTGAAAAGTTCCGCATGGAATCGGATGAAAACTATGCCAATCCAAGGAACCTTGCCTCGGGATCGCTTTCCCTCAAGGATGTGCAGGAAGTCAAAAGGAGACAGATCCGCTGGATTCCGTTTACGCTGGTCTACAGTGAACATGAAGAGAACAGCTGGGGCGGACGCATGCAGTGGCTGGAGAGTCTCGGCTTTGCCTGCGTTGAGCGGGAGATGATCGAACATCCGGATCTGGAGGCGGTCAATGATACGATTGCCCGCTGGACGGAGAAGGTTACCGACAGCCGTAATCCCTATCCGGTGGACGGTCTGGTCATATCCTATGATGATACTGCATATGCGGCGACCGGCAGTGTGACAGGACATCATGCGACAAGGGCAGGCTATGCCTTCAAGTGGCAGGATGAATCCGCCGAAACCAAGCTGTCATATATTGAGTGGTCCTGTGCCGCTTCGACGATTACACCGGTGGCCGTCTTTGAACCGGTGGATCTTGAAGGAACGACTGTGCGCCGTGCTTCGCTGTGCAATATCAGTGAATGCGAGCGGCTTGGCATCGGCGGGGAAGGCACTGTGCTTTCCGTCATCAAGGCCAACAAGATCATTCCGAAGGTAATCCATGTACGCAAAACGGAAGGTCAGTTCATTGTTCCGGATGTCTGTCCGGTCTGCGGTGCGCCGACCCGTGTGCATGAATCCGAAATCAGCGGTACTCGGACACTGCGCTGCACGAATCCGGAGTGCCCGGCCAAGGAGCTGAAGAAGTTCACCCGGTTTGTTTCCAAAGCAGGCATGGATATTGATGGTATTTCCGAGCAGACCCTGGCCCGGTTTGTCAATGAGGGCTGGATCCGTTCCTACGCTGATATCTACCGTCTCGGTGCCCACCGTGATGAGATTGCGCAGCTGGAAGGCTTCGGTGAGAAATCAGCCCAGAACCTGACTGAGGCAATCGAGAAAGCGCGTACGGCGGATGATACAAGAGTTCTCTTTGCGCTGAATATTCCGCTGGTCGGTCCTGACGTGGCCAACCGGCTGCTCAATGCCTATTCCTTCACTGAACTGGTAACGATGGCGGAACAGGCGGAGCAGGATGATCTGTTCGCTTCCGTGGACGGCATCGGCCCGGAGAAGAGCGCTTCGTTTATCCGCTGGGTGAAACAGGAAAAGAACCGCCGGGAACTCGATGATCTGCTCAGTGAGATCACGGTCCGTGAAACGGAACGGGCAGCTAAAGGAAATCTCTGCGAAGGTCTGGTGTTTGTGGTGACCGGGGATGTGCATCACTACAAGAACCGGAATGAACTCAAGGCCTATATTGAGTCGCAGGGCGGCAAAGTCACCGGCTCGGTTTCCGGTTCCACCAGCTTCCTGATCAACAATGATATTGAGAGCACCTCAGGCAAGAACAGCAAAGCCAAGCAGCTGAACATACCGATCATCAGTGAGGATGAGTTCATTGCCCGCTTTGCCCCGGATGCGCAGAGTTGAAAAAAGGCACCAGTTGTCTGTAATATAGAACAGTAAAAAAAGAGGATGTATATATGGAAGAGAAGAAGGACAGAGCGTATTTCCGGAAACTGGCAAATCAGCTGATATTTGATCTGTCGGATGAGGAAGCGGATGATATCATCCGTGAGTTTGAAACGCTGAACAGCCAGCTTGCACTCCTGGATGCGGTCGATACCGACGGAGTTGAGATCATGGTCTATCCGTTTGAGGATGACACGGATTTCCTGCGCAAAGATGAAGTGACCAATGTCATCACACAGGAAGAGGCGCTGGCAAATGTAAAGGATAAGATCGAGGGACACTTTGTGCTGCCCCGGGTGGTGAAATGATGATCGCGGAAATGGTAAAAGACAGAGAAGGTGCGGAAAAGCGCTGTCTGGAAGCCTATGAGAAGGCAAAGCAGCTCCAGGAGAAATACAACGATGTCATTACATTCGTTGATCCGACGGAACAGCTGAAGAATCTTCCCGAAGAAGGCCTGATGCGGGGTGTGCCGATTGCCCTCAAGGACAATGTCAGCACAAAGGGTATCCTGACAACGGCAGGTTCCCGTATTCTTTCCAACTATGTACCGGTGTTTGATGCCAAGATTGTCACAAAGCTGAAAGAAGCCGGTGCAGTGGTGATTGCCAAGGCAAGCATGGATGAACTGGCCATGGGCGGAACAAACAAGACATGCTTTACGGGTGCTTCGCTGAACCCGTGGGATACATCACGCATGACCGGCGGATCTTCCGGCGGCTCTGCGGCTCTGGTTGCCAGCGGGGTTGTACCGATGGCCATCGGTTCCGATACCGGTGACTCGGTGCGCAAACCGGCATCCTTCTGCGGTATTGTCGGTGTCAAGCCCACCTACGGACGGATCAGCCGCTACGGCATCATTCCGTATTCCTCCAGTCTTGACCATGTCGGTTACTTCACACGCTCCATCAAGGATGCATGTGTAGCCCTGAAGGTTCTGGCCGGCCGGGATGACCGTGATATGACATCTTCCTTCCGGGAAGTGCCGGATTACAGTGCACTGCTGAACAGTGATCTGCATGGCAGAAAGATTGCAGTGTTCGGCAATGTCCGCGACGGTCTTACCAATGCCAATACAGCAAAGCTCTTTGATGATCTGATGGAAAGTCTGAAGGCAAAGGGTGCAGAAATCACCGTCTTCCGGTTTGATGAAGCACTGATGAAGGCGATGCTGCCGACATATTACCTGATTGCCAACTGCGAGGCGACCAGCAACCATTCCAACCTGGACGGTATCCGCTTCGGTGTCCGTGAGCCGGGTGATTCCATGGAAGAAATCATGACGAACTCCCGTACAAAGGGATTCGGACCGCTGATCCGCAAGCGTTTCGTTATCGGTTCCTACGGTCTGTTCGAAGAGAACCAGGAGCGTCTCTTCCGCAAGGCACAGAAGGTGCGCAGACTCATTGTGCAGCAGCTGAATGAATGCCTGAAGGATGCGGACTGCCTGATTGCGCCTGCCTCCAATGACATTGCGCCGCTGCTCAACGATGACAGCAGAGACCAGCTGAGTGATGAATACCTGGTTGTTGAAAACCACATGGTTATCGGCAACTTCTCCGGTTATCCTTCGATGACCGTACCGATGGGCTTTGAGAACGGATGTCCGCTGGGCATCAACCTGACATGCCGTGCATTTGATGAAGAAACTATGTTTGATATCGGCCGTGCGATTGAGGAAATCACAGGTTATGAGAATCTGACAGCGGAGGTGAAGTAAATGGAATACGATGTAACGATCGGTATTGAGATCCACTGCGAACTGAAGACTGTCACCAAGATGTTCTCCGGCGCACCGTGTACATTCGGCCGCAAGGCAAATACATGCACCAATGAAATCGACCTCGGTCATCCGGGAGCTATGCCGTGTGTGAACAAGGATGCGGTTGCCAGAGCAATCGAAGCCTGCACTGCACTGCATCTGACGATTGATCCGCTGGTGAAATTTGACCGTAAGAATTATTACTACTCAGACCTGCCGAAGGGATTCCAGATCACCCAGCAGTTCCATCCGATCGGAAGAAACGGCTATGTTGTGATCGATACCGCGGAAGGTGAGAAGAAGATCCGCATCAACCGTATTCACATGGAAGAAGATACGGCCAAGCAGTTCCATCTGACCACAAAGACATTGCTGGACTACAACCGTGCCGGCACCCCGCTGATTGAAATCGTCAGTGAACCGGATATGACAAGCGGTGAGGAAGCACAGAAATATGTGGAAGCACTGCGGCAGACGCTGTACTACATCGGTGTTTCCGATGTGCGTATGGAAGAAGGCTCCATGCGCTGTGACGTCAACGTTTCCATCAAGCCGAAGGGATCCGATGTATTCGGCACCAAGAATGAGATCAAGAACCTGAACTCCATTTCCAATATCGGCAAAGCAGTTGACTTTGAAGTTGAGAGACAGAAGCAGATTCTGGAAAGCGGCGGCAAAGTGGAACAGGAAACAAGACGTTTTGATGAGAAGTCCGGAGAAACTGTCCTGATGCGCCGCAAGGAAGGCAACGTGGACTATAAGTTCTTCCCGGAACCGAATATCTTCCCGATCCGTCTTGATGCGAACTGGATCCGCAGCATTCAGGAATCCATGCCGGAACTGCCGGATGCGAGAAAAGAACGCTATACCAGAGACTATGGTCTTTCCGAACATGACATCGGCATTCTCATTGCCAACAAGGAGCTTTCCGAGTTCTTTGAGGAAGTCATGAAGCATACACAGAATGCCAAGAGTGCGTGCAACTGGCTGCTCTCTGATGTCAGCGGCTGGCTGAACCGGAATGAGAAGACGATTGAAAACTGTGATCTGAAACCGGAGAATCTCGCTAAGCTGATTGCCATGATCGACAGCGGCAAGATTTCCTCCAAGCAGGCCAAGGAACTCCTGAACGATCTGATGGAAGGCAAAGACCCTGAAGCAGTCGCCAAGGAAAAGGGTATGGAGCAGGTCAGTGACACAGGCGCTCTTGAGAAGATGATTGAAGATGTGCTGGATGCCAATCCGCAGGCAATCGCTGACTTCGCAGCCGGTAAAGACCGTGCCGTGGGCTTCCTGGTCGGCCAGGTCATGAAGGCTTCCCGCGGCAAGGCAAACCCGGGACTTGTGAACAAGATGATCGGAGAAGCTCTCAAAAAGCGTATTTAGTGGAAAAAGCAGTGCAAAAAGGATACAATAGATGAGCAATATGACACAGACAAAGAAGAAAAAAAGAAAGAGCCCGCAGAGACGGAAGGAAACACGTATCCGTGTGATTTTCTGGATCTGTCTGATTCTGCTTCTGATACCGTTCGCGGTATTCGGCTGGATCATCGTATCGGCGTGGCTGGATACAGGTTCACCTATTCTCGGTGACCGCTATACCGGCGATCTTGATCCTGCGATTACAAAGACGGATCTGGACTCAATCAAGGACAAGGTTTCTTCGATCTCCGGTGTTGAAAAGGCAGAAGTGAATCTGGCAACTGCTACTCTGCGTGTCTATGCGGATATCACTGACAGTTCCGGTGAGGACTCTGCGCGCAGCACTGCGGACAGAATCTACAGTTCTGTTTCCGATGTGCTTTCTCCGTCTGTCTACTTTACGCAGCATGACGGCAGGAAGATGTACGATATGGAAATCCATGTTTACAACACAGCGGAGAATACGGATAAATCTTCATTCGTCTATGTGATTGAAACGAAGACTTCCAGTATGGAAACACCCGTTGTGCAGCTTGTCAGTGAACCGATCAATGCGGAACTGGCGCAGCAGCTGCGTGACAGTGTTGAGAACCGAAACAAACCGACACCTGAACCGGATGACTCCAATGAGATTGTCGTCGGCGGCGGTGAAGGTGAACCAGCACCGGAAGAACCCGCGGAAACGGAACAGCCGGGATAAGGAAAATGATGGCATGCCGGAAGGCATGCCTTTCTGTGATTATGAAAAAGAACGAGACATTTATCGGAACATGTGAAGAGTATACATACGAAGGTGCCGGTGTTGTACATAACGGCGGTATGGTTTTCTTTGTGCCCGGACTGATTGCCGGGGAGGAAGCGGAACTCGCTGTAACAGCACTGAAAAGAACCTACGGGTATGCGCGTATTGTAAAGCTGCTGAAACCTTCGGAGAAGAGAAGACAGCCGGCATGTTCTGCATACAGACTGTGCGGCGGATGTCAGTTGCTGCATATGGATTACACCGAACAGAAGCAGTTCAAGGAGGATAAGCTCAGAGGATGCTTCCGTATGAATGCGCATATGGAGATTGATCCGCTGCCGATCCTCAGTGCAGATGTACTGACCGCATACCGCAATAAAGTGCAGGTGCCCGTGCAGTTCAACCACGGCAAAGTGGAGATGGGTTTCTATCAGAACCGCACCAACCGCATCATCGATTATGAAAACTGTCTGGTGCAGACAGACCTGTCCAACAGCATTACGCTTGCTCTGAAGAAGTGGATTGCGGAAGCAGGCTGTGCCCAGCAGATCCGCCACATACTGATCAAACACGCACACCGCACTGGTCAGGTGATGGTATGTCTGATTGCCAGACATGCACGTTTCAAAGGGTGTGATATCCTGGTGCAGAAACTGACGGAGAAATGGCCGCAGATCCGCAGCATCATCACGGTTGAAAACAGACGCGAGGACAATGTCATCCTCGACGGCAAAGAAACGGTTCTTTACGGAAATCCGTACATTGAGGAAGAACTGCTCGGCAAGACATTCCGCATCAGTGCACGTTCCTTCTTCCAGATCAACCCGTATGCCACCGAACTGCTGTACAGTACGGCAATTGACTGGGCACAGCCCGGTCCGGATACAGTGCTCATTGATCTCTACTGCGGAACCGGCACAATCGGCATTCTGGCAGCAGACCGGGTGAAGAAGGTATACGGCATCGAGATTGTTGAGGAAGCAATCGCGGATGCGAAGATCAACGCCGGGGTCAATGGTGTAAACAATATAGAATTCATGGCCGCCGACGCAAACGAAGGTGCCAGGAAGCTGCTGGAAAGAAATATCCGTCCGGATATAGTAATTGTGGATCCGCCCCGCAAGGGATGTTCAAAGGAAACCCTGAATGCCATTCTGAAAATGTCTCCGGACCGTATGGTCTATGTGTCATGTGATCCTGCCACACTTGCCAGGGACTGCGCCTACATGCGTGAAAACGGATATGAAATAAAACGCATACGTCCGGTCGATATGTTCCCGGGTACGATACACGTGGAGACTATAGTGTTGCTACAAAAGTTGAACTCGTAGAAATCCTTTATTTTAAGCACTTTTACGAGCATTTCACCTTCGGTGAGACCGACTGGTCGAAGCGCGGAAAACGCCTCGAAAAGTATGTCCGGGTGGCTATAGCAATAGAACTCGTCACTGTAGGCACAAAACTTGAGGACTTATAGACAATAGAATAGCACGCTGATTATGGACGTTTATTTTCTGCATTTCGCAGTAAGTAATACAAGCGTCTGCCGAAAGCAAAGAAGGCGGAATTCTATGAGTTGCACCGGGCAGAGATTGAACTGCAGGAGGCTGCAAGAGTTGTTTTTGATCAGCTGCCGGAAGGAACAAAACTGCCCACGGTGAAGGAGCTGAATGCCGAGCGAATCAGACTGATTCAGGAACGACAGACGGAATATGCGGAGTACCGGAAGGTCAAGGCAGATCGTACGGAATTCATCCGGGCAAAACAGAATGCGGATGTCATTTTGAACAGACAGGAAACAAGCAGAGAAGGAAAAGAACGATCATAGTCAATTATCAGTTATCAGAAAAGGTAAATGCCGGAGTGAACCCAATCAAGAGGGCACTCCGGCATCCTTTTTCAGTTTTCAGAGATGGATTTGTAGTTCAGACCGAATTCTTCCATGGATTTGATAATCGGCCGCATGGATTCACCCAGGTCGCTTAAGGCATAGTCCACGCGGGGCGGTACTTCAGGATAAACGGTTCTTGTGATGATTCCGTCCTCTTCCATAGATCTCAGACTGTCTGTCAGAACCTTCTGGCTGATGCCTTCAAGGTTCCTTCTGAGCTCATTGAACCTCCAGGGACGAGCCAGCAGATTTCGGAGGATCAGCAGCTTCCATTTGCTGCCGATCAGCTGTACGGTAGTCGCAACCGGGCATTCGGGCAGTTCGTCTTTTGTCTTCATGTGATACTCCTTTCAGATGCCGTACAGAATAATGGTTGATCTGGAAAACGGCTTAATCACGTATTAGTTCAAAATCGAATGTTATATTCAAAAAAAATATAGCATACATGCATGCGCTTGTCGATGGGTTACAAAAAGGTGCCTATGTTATAAAAAAGTGCGTTCTTGTGAACAGACTTTTACCCGGTTACATTATAGGCACAGACAGCAACGGTGCTTTCTGTGAGCCAAACGTAAAGGAGGAAATTACCATGGCATTATCCAACATCGCCGGATGGGCAGAGGAAAACAAGACAGCGGCAGCTTGCGGCACAGCCTGCGGAGCATCTGACAAACCTGCAGAGACACCTGCAGCCTGTGGTGCAGCGGACAAGCCGGCAGAGACCCCTACAGCCTGCGGAGCAGCTGATAAACCGGCCGAAGCACCGGCAGCCTGCGGAGCATCTGACAAACCTGCAGAGACACCTGCAGCCTGTGGTGCAGCGGACAAGCCGGCAGAGACCCCTGCAGCCTGCGGAGCAGCTGATAAACCGGCCGAAGCACCGGCAGCCTGCGGAGCAGCAGACAAGCCCGAAGAAAAGCCTGCAGCCTGCGGAACTGCCTGCGGCGCAAGCGACAAGTAAGAACACTCAATAAAGAAACATTCTTACTGCTCCACCTGATCCTCCGGCTTTTACCAGCCGGGGGATTCCTTACGAAAATCCCATCAGCAAAACGCTGATTTCAGATAGAGATGCAGGATCATCGGAGGATGACAGAATGAAACCGTACTTTTCTTTTCAGTGGCATATCACGGATGAATGTGACCAGAGATGCAAACACTGCTATATCTTCGCGGCAGGTGACCATACCTGCCTCAAATCCATGACATGGGATGAGATGCAGGATACTTTTTATAACTGTTTGGATTTCTGTGAAGTATTCGGCCGTACACCCTACTTCTACCTGACAGGCGGGGATCCGATCCTGCACCCTGATTTCTGGAGGCTTTTGGAACTCTTCCATGAGCACGGGGTGAAGTTCACGATCATGGGGAATCCTTTTCACTTAAATGATCAGGTCTGCCGCGAACTGAAATGGTATGGATGTGAAAAGTATCAGCTTTCCCTGGACGGCCTCCGCGAAACACATGACTGGTTCAGAAAGCCCGGATCCTTTGACTGCACCCTGGAGAAGATCGGCTGCATTAACCAGGCCGGTATCCGGAGCGTAATCATGACCACGGTTTCAAAGCAGAACCGCATGGAGGTTCCCGGGATCATTGATGAGGTCGTAAAGGCAGGTGTGAATATCTTTGCCTTCTCCCGCTATGTTCCCAGCGGCGGAGAACTGGATACCTCCATGACCGCTATGGAATATCGCCAGCTTCTTGAGATGTGTGACAAGAAGTTTAAGGAATATGAAGCGGAGGGCTGCCAGACTTATTTCAACAAGAAGGATCATCTCTGGACGCTGTATGAATATGAGACCGGGGCATTTAAGATCCCGGAAAATGCGAAGGAAGGCATGATTTACGGCGGCTGCAACTGCGGCAACTGCCACATCACCATCCTTCCCACCGGTGAGATCTATGCCTGCCGCCGTGTTGCGGAAAGCAAGGTCGGAAATGTATTCGAGGATCGGATCGCCGATGTGTGGCTGACCGGGATGGAACAATACCGGGAATATCAGAACTTCAGCAAATGTTCGCGCTGCAAGCTGCTGGCCTGGTGCCGGGGCTGCCCTGCGGTGGCCCGCGGAACAAATGGAGACTTTTATGCGGATGACCCGCAGTGCTGGGCGAGTGAGGAAAACGGACTGCTGAGCCCCGTTTGTGACAGGAGGATCGGATGATGGACATTGAAACATGCCTGAAGAAACTTGGTTATGTCGGCGTATTGGATTTCGCTACGGTAGATGAAGATGGGGCTCCGCAGGTGCGGAACATCAGTGCCATTCACTATGAAGGAACAACACTGTATTTTCTGACGGCCAGGGGAAAACCATTTGCCAGACAGCTGAAAGCTGACGGAAGGATACAGATCCTCGGCTATACAAAGTATAAAGAAACGATCCGCCTGTCCGGCAGGACTGTTGAAGTGCCGGAAGAAGAACAGATCAAATGGCGGGACGTTATTTATGCAGAGCAGCCTTATCTGGAAAATGTCTATCCGGGTGAAACAAAGAACATCGACACCATGTTCATGCTGAAGGACTATACCATTGAGTATTTCTGCCTCTCCACCCGCCCCATCACGCGGGAGTATTTTGCGGTGGGCAATGCAGAGATCAGGAAAAAGGGCTACTGCATCAGCGAGGACTGCATCGGCTGCGGTACCTGCCAGGGAGTATGTCCGCAAGGCTGCATTGAGGAAGGCTCTCCATTTGTTATCCACGAAAACCATTGCCTGCAATGCGGGAACTGCTTTGAGAACTGCCCCGTGGAGGCCATCAGGAGATATTGATATGAAGGCTGTATTGCTTGATAAAATCACAGAGGGCAAGGACATTGTCCTTTCCGAATGTCCTGTTCCCGAAGTTCGTCCTGGCTGGGTGCTTGTGAAGGTAAAGGCCTTCGGGCTGAACCATTCCGAAAAGCTGCTGCGGCTGGGTGAGATCCGCGCAGACTACATCCAAAAGCCGGTTATCCCCGGCATCGAGTGCGTGGGAGAGATCGCAGATCCTTCCGACAGCGGGCTTGCCGTCGGTCAGAAAGTCGCTGCCCTTATGGGCGGCATGGGACGGTCATTCAATGGCAGCTATGCCGAGTATGCACTGCTGCCGCAGAGGATCGTATTCAAGATCGACAGCGACCTTCCCTGGGAAGCGTTGGGCGCTGTGCCGGAGACGTATTTCACGGCATGGGGATCCCTGTTCGAGTGCCTGCATCTGACACCGAATGATATCCTGCTGATTCGCGGGGCGACCTGTGCGCTTGGTTATGCCGCCATACAGATCGCTAAAGCGCTTGGCTGCAAGGTGGTCGCCACGACCCATAGAGAAGAAAAAATTCCTCTCATTTCCGAAGCGGGCGAAACTGTTCTTGATGACGGCAGGCTGACCGGCAAGGTACATGGTGTAACAAAGGCCCTTGACCTTATCGGTCCCCGGAATCTCCGTGACACGCTTACCGCCGTAGAGAAGGGCGGCATCGTCTGCCAGACGGGACTGCTGGGCGGCGTGTATGCGCTGAATGGTTTCGATCCCATCAAGGACATCCCGAATGGCGTATATCTCACCGGGTTCTTCTCCAATTATCCCACGCAGCAGGTCATGGATGAGATTTTTGCCTTCCTGAATGAGCATCACCTCGTCCCAACAAGCGGAAAAGTGTTTGACTTTGAAAATATCCGTGAAGCGGTCATCGCACAGGACGAGGGCAAGGTGAATGGAAAGATCGTTGTAAAACTATAAGGACTTGAACAATGAAAAAAGTGCTTCTTGTAAACGGCAGCCCTCGCAGAAACGGAAATACGGCGGCTGCGCTGGAGATCATGGAAAAAGAACTTCTGGAGCGCGGACTGGAAACTGTCTGGTTCCAGCTGGATGGAAAGCCTGTACGCGGCTGTATTGCATGCGGGCGCTGTGCCTCCGAACACCGCTGTGCTTTTACGGATGACCAGTGCAACGAACTGATTGAAAAGCTGCTGGCAGCTGATGGGGTCGTCGTGGGTACACCGGTATATTTCGCGGGACCTAACGGAGCGCTTTGTGCCCTGCTGGACCGTGCGTTTTATGCCGCAGCAAACTTCGGACAGCTGCTGGCAGGCAAACCGGCCGCCGCCATAGCAACATGCTGGAGAGCCGGAGCCACACCGAGTATTGACCGGATCAACAAGTACTTTACCTTTTCCCAGATGCCGGTTGTAAGCAGTGATTACTGGAACGGATACCTGGGTGCGCAGGATAAATTTGGGACAGGTGTGCTGAAGACCCTGGCAAATAACATGGCGAAAATGCTGGAGGCGTAATACAAATGGGCATGGAGCAGAAGACAAAATTCGTTGTCGACAAATCCAAGTGCATCAAGTGCGGCAGATGCATCAATACCTGCTCCGGCATGGTGATCGAATTCGGTGCGGATGGCTATCCGCAGATGAAAGAGTTTGATCGCTTCGGCTGGCGTGGATGCTGGAGGTGCCAGCACTGCCTGGCGGTATGTCCGCAGGGTGCAATTTCCATCTTTGAAAAGAAACCGGAAGATTCTCTTCCGCCTGCTCCGAAAGAGATGGGCGGATATATGGAGCGGCTGATCGTAAACAGAAGATCCTGCCGCAGATTCCTGGATAAGAATGTAGATTCCAAGGTGATCACCGGTATCCTTTCCGCAATGGCAGCAGCCCCGACGGGCGGGAACGCCATGGGCGTTGAATACACGGTCATTGATGATAAAGACCGTGTGGAAGAGATCCGCAAAGTGGCTTACGCTAAAATGGATGCGGACGCGAAGAAACATATTTATACGCACAGCTTCAGTGATTTTTACTACGGGAAAATGAAGGAATCCGAGAAGACGGTCCGCAAAGGTGATCTTCTTTTCTGCGGAGCGCCGCATCTGTTTATCGCCCATGAGAAATGCGTCGGCAAATGGGC
>JAFUCL010000006.1 GCA_017459725.1 Solobacterium sp.
ATATTTCCACGGGTGTCAGATGATTGATAAATTCCTGATTGATCAACATATTCTCTACCTCTTCATAGCCAGAATAGTCCTCTTTCAGGTTTTCGGTGTGCAGTTTATAGTACATCAACTATTTCTTTGAAAAGAGCGTTTCTCATAAATACCTCAGTGAAATTTTAAAAGGTATCCCCTGAGAATACAAGTAAATGGATACGGATGCAGTTGTTTTGTCTCCGGCTCAGATTACGTATATAATGTGAACGGCTGAATACAGCGTTCAGCCGTATTGCAAGGAGGAAGCATGAAATTATTCAAAGCTTTGAAAGTTGCTGCTGCAGCGGCAGGAACAATGCTCGCTCTGTCACTTTTCATTACTCCGGTCAAAGCTGAAGAAGTTCCGGGCGGACCCTGGGGCGATATTCAGGGCTGGTATCAGTGGCGGATCAATGCCAAAGGACAGACCATCTATTCACAGAACGGTGTATCCTGGATCTATGACGCATACGGAAACAGAACCTACCTGGATGTCCATGACAACCCTATTTACAACATTACACCTGCCAAGGCATCCACGATTGCTCAGATGCAGCTGACATATTACACGACCGACAACGGTGTCGATGTATATGCAGCACCTTCCGGTGTTCTCTATACAATCGATGACTACGGTCATGTATACCAGTACGGTCAGAGCGGTGGCGGCGGCGGAAGCAGCGAACACGTAAATGACTACACAATGTATTATTCCTTCACCACATGGGATGGATACAACATCTACGGTGATGACTACGGCAACTGCTGGTGGTTCGGTGCCGGCGGCACTCCGAACCGTTACTACGGCGGCTCCGAGAACAGCTACTGGCGCACCGATGTACACAACTATGTGTACCGCTATCAGTACAAGACAGCTGACGGTTACTACATCTACCGTGATGACTACGGAAATCTGTGGTGGTTCGGTGCCGGCGGAGAACCGCACCGTTACAACGGCGCAGGCGCTGGTGCAGGCACAGGCAGTGCAGCTCCGGGCGCAAGCACAGGCGCAGCAGCTCCGGCAGCCAGCAACAAACCGGCAGAAACCAATGTTGACTGGAGCATGATCAACTATATGGAAGCAGACGGTGTCAGAACTGCCAAATATGTAGGCCAGTACTGGCAGGCTCCGACAACCATCTCCTGGCGTCCGGAAGGAACAAGACTGGTCGGCTGGGACTGGGCTGAAGACACAGGTTATGTAAGATGGGCTCCGGGTGCCTGGATTCTCAATACAGGTTCCGACCTCTATCTGTATCCGGTCTTCCGTTAAGCATTAAACCAAAAAGCTGATGCACATACGTGCATCGGCTTTTCTTTATGTCTGAATGATTATTTGGCTGTGTTCTTTCTGCGCTCAAGCATTGCATGCACTTTGGTGAACAGCAGCGGATAGAGATACATGGCAAACATGGATGCCGACAGTCCGCGTACCAGTCCCCACACCCATACCGGAACTACGCTGATACGCAGTATTTTGTGGATGATCACACATACACCGATACCGAGAGCTCCTACGATGAAGCGGATCGTCTTCTCGGCAGGCGTGCCTTCCGTTGAAAAGGTCAGATACTTCTGTTCCAGCACCGAGCCGATGACAAGACCCGCAAATACCGAAATACACAGCATTGCATCAACGATCATGGATTCCGGATCTACGATCAGCACTCCGTTGTTATAATCCATCGGATACTGTTTCAGCAGTGCATATAAGATACCTGCCAGGGTAAGCACAACCGTAATGCCGGAAACGATCCAGCGGTTGCGTTCACTCTGTTCCATGAAACGGTCAACCCGTCCGGCTGCCACCAAGCTGAACATGGACACAAGCAGTGCAACAAGCACGTCCTGCGGTGTATGCACGCCCAGCAGTAATCTTGAAAGACCGGTCACCAGATACAGCAGCACGCACAGACGTACGATTTTTCTGTTGTCCTTGTGCCGTATCGCAATGCCGCCGTAAACCGTACTGGTCAGTTCGGTATGCGCACTCGGGAATGAGTATCCGGTTGCTGAAGCCTTGGCATGTGCGGAAGGCTGAATGCGCGCATCACGGATCCACGGTCTGTATACCGAGAATGTCACTTTCAGAAACTGGTTCAGATACATACTGATGCCAAGCGCCAGAAGCAAATCACGCCCTTCTTCCTTATCCCTGCACCAGTACAGTACAAACGGTACGATCAATGCCGAGACAATCAGCAGATCCGACAGATAGTGCACTGCCAGTTCTCCTGCCGTACCGAGTAAGTTTCTTATTTCCTGAAACCAAAGCAGAATATCTATATCCATTTGAAATCCCCCTGTCCTTCCGCCAACGCATTTGCCAGCTCCTGTTTAACCGCCAGGGTCAGCCAGCGGTCAAATGCACTTCCCGGAGCCGCATGTTTCGTGCCTCCTGCCGTATCGATCCACGCCTGTGCATAATCAAGATGTCTTGCAATAAGGATGCCCTCATAGCGTCCCGACATGATCGTGCCCCAGAGTTTCTCATACGGAGACCTGAACGGCTGTTTTGGAACTACAGGATAAATCATTCTGAGCCTTGCCGCAAGCGAAGCGGCCTGTGCCCTGCTGTCTCCTGTCGCCGCATGCTCGTCAAATACACGCACAATTTCCGGTACCGGCATCGGTTTCCCCGACGCATTGATCACCGCCGTAAGAACAGCAATTGCCTGTTCTGTTTCCGCATCACTGAACCGCACCATAATTCTCTTCCCCGATTATTATCAACCGTTTTTCATTCTTCAGCTGCAGATGGTCATGCATGGAGAAATACTCCTCCAGAACATCCCTGTCATTGATGCAAAGTCTCGTAATCCTGCCGTTTACCTTGATTTCCTTTTCCGTTATGCCGAAGAACTCCCTGAGGTTTCTGAATGCATACCGTGTCATACCGGCTGTATACAGCTTGTCCTTCTGCACCGGCTCATCCTGCCACAGAATCTTCAGAACATCATATGAACCGGCATCCAGCCATACTTTCAGACTCCCGGAATAGAAGAAGAACGGAATATGTTCTGTAAATGCCTCTTTGCGGCAGATGTAGCGGACGATGCCTTCCAGCTGCTCCCCTGTCACCGTGATCCGGTATACTTCATTCTCATACGGAAAAGAACGCAGCAAATCGTTTCTGGTCAGGGCCGGGCCCAGACTGTCCGTCTTCAGTGTATTGGAGGATAACAGGAAGAGATCGGTGCCGAACATATCCTGGAATATATCGATGAACAGATCCAGCAGTTCGGTTTCACAGTGTATGCCTGTATTGTTGTATGCACGCGGGAACACCGTCAGGATCTCATTGAATCGTTCATCTGTTTTCCGGTGCAGATTATCTATATAGAATTCCATCAGCGGATCGGGAACGGCTGTACGGGAATTGATCTCATCGCATCTCCACTTACAGGATACAATACGGTTTTCCCTCTGGTCGATTTCAAGATCCAGTCTTCCGATATGGTTACTGCCGGAACCCGCATGCACAATCGGCACACCGTTGATAACCTCCATCTCCGACATAACCGTATGGGAATGCCCTCCGATGATGAGATCCACACCCCATGCCGGATCCAGCTCCCGGGCCAGTTTCCGGTCTGCTTCTATACCTATATGTGTAAGCAGTACGGTCAGATCCACATCCTCATTCGCAGCCGCTGAGCAGATTCTTTTCACCTCTTTGGCAACACTGCGCACACTGACGGCACTGTCAATCACATCTTCCTGCCGGATCTGATCGGCAATGGTTTCCGTCAGCATCCCGATAAACCGCACCCGCAGACCGCCGCGCAGCACATCCGTATACGGCAGGAACAGTCTCCGGTTCAGCGCCTTGACATACATATTGCCGCAGACAACCGGGAAATCCGCACATTTCTCAAGAAACAGCAGATGCGCCAGGCCGTAATCCACCTCATGATTCCCGATGGCAAAGACATCCGGCTCCAGAACGTTGACCAGTCCGATTGTAGAGAGTCCCTTGTATTCCTTTTCTATGACGGAACCCATGAACATATCTCCTGCCACCGCGTATATGACATGGTCCTCTTCCTTCCGGACTTTGTTGATATATCCGGACAGCAGCGGCAGACCGCCGATCATAATACCGTCCCTTTCTTCAGGCAGAAAATCTCCATGAACATCATTGGAGTGCAGAATGGTCAGTTTTACAGTATTATCATTCATCAAGGTTACCGTTCCTCCGGTATTCCTGTCTTCATTTTACATCGGTATACGCGGATACAGTTGATTCCATCTGCTGTTTTTTGCCTTAGATGCGCATATTTAAACGTTTCTGTGACAAAAGCAGGTATTAAAATCGCATTCAAAAGGGCTATAATGGTGATGCAAATAGCTGCATGTGAAACACAATACAGAAAGAAGGTAAAGAGTATGCCATTAGTAACATCAACTGAAATGTTCAAGAAAGCATATGAAGGCGGATATGCCATTGGTGCTTTCAACGTTAACAACATGGAAATTATCCAGGGTATCACCGAAGCCGCAAAAGAATGCAACGCACCGGTTATCCTGCAGGTCTCCAAAGGCGCAAGAGCATATGCCAACAGAACATATCTGATCAAGCTCGTTGAAGCAGCAGTTATCGAAACAGGTCTGCCGATTGTTCTGCATCTGGATCATGGTGACACATTCGAAACCTGCAAATCCTGCATCGATGACGGTTTCACCAGTGTCATGATTGACGCTTCCGGCAAGCCGTTCGAAGAGAACATTGAAATCACAAAGAAGGTTGTTGAATATGCACACGCACGCGGTGTTGTTGTCGAAGCTGAGCTCGGCACACTCGCAGGTGTTGAAGATGATGTCAAGGTCTCTGCTGAAGATTCTTCCTACACAAGACCTGAAGACGTTGAAGAATTCGTAACAAGAACAGGCTGCGACTCCCTTGCAATCGCTATCGGTACATCCCATGGTGCTTACAAGTTCAAGCCTGAACAGTGCACAAGAAACGAAAAGGGTATCCTCGTACCGCCGCCTCTGCGCTTCGACATTCTTGACGAAGTTTCCAAGAGACTGCCGGGCTTCCCGATCGTTCTCCATGGTGCTTCCTCCGTTCCGCAGGAATGGGTAAAGGTCATCAACGAGCACGGCGGAAATATGCCGGACGCTGTCGGTGTTCCTGAAGAACAGCTCAGACAGGCTGCAAGACTCGCTGTCTGCAAGATCAACATCGACTCCGACCTCCGTCTGACAATGACAGGTACGATCCGTCAGTACTTCGATGAGCATCCTGAGCACTTCGATCCGAGACAGTATCTGAAGCCGGCAAGAGAGAACATCAAGGCTCTTGTTAAGCACAAGATCATCGATGTCCTCGGCTGCGACAACAAGATCTAAAGATTGATACATAAGACCGGCTGTTAATCAGCCGGTTTTATTTCTGCTTATGGCGGGCATAGACGGTTATAATAAAAACAGGAGCGGTTTACACCGGCAGATAAACTGAAATGAATAAAGCAATCACTGTGCTGAAAAAATGTATTCTTCTGCTTTTGGTATTTTTCGTCAGTATTCCGCCATTTCTGCAGCCTGCGGAAGCGGAGGATTCCAACTCCGGTTATGATGCAGGAAGCACTACCGTAACGGCAACCTTTGATGTACTCGCGGCCTCCCAGGTAACATCCTGGAACTTTGAATACAATGACAGATGGTTCAGTGAATCCTCTTCCCGCTACAACCACAAGCTGGCAAGGCTGTCTCTCGGTCTTGCCCTTTCCGCTTTCCGTCCTGCCCTGAATGCCGAGATGCGTCAGAAACCCAGCGAACACGCCGTTATGTTTCTTGGCCAGTGCGGCTTCACGGAGATGCGCGAAGATGACTACGACAAGAATCCTTCCCTCTATACAGTGTCGACCATTATGGGTCATAAAACACTGCAGGATGATCAGGGAGATTTCACCCTCATCGCAATCGGTGTCTGCGGCCAGGGTTATACCAATGAATGGCTGTCCAATTTCACCCTTGGCAGCGGTGATGAGCATCTGGGCTTCAGCAGTGCCGCCGGTGCCGTATATGACCGTCTCTTCGGGTATATCGCATCGCGGAAGCTCGAGGACAGACGCCTGAAGATCTGGATTACCGGATTCAGCCGCGCAGCTGCTGTATCAAATATACTTGCCCACATGGTAACCGACAGCACCCGCTTCACCACGGATACTGTTTATGCCTATACCTTTGCGACACCGCGCACCACCAAAAAACCGCAGCGCGGAAGCTACCCGAACATATTCAACATATGCGGCAAGATGGATCCCGTCCCGCAGATTCCCTTTGCGGACTGGGGCTTTGACCGCTATGGAACAACCCTGTACACACCGGCACAGCAGACCGACAGCGACTACTATGTGCTCGCTGAAAAAGCATCCGATGTCTTCAAGGCAGAAGCCGGCATGGATCTCTGGAACAACGTTGAATGGGACTTCAAACTGCGCATCCTGCTGAACTATGTGCTGGATATCGCGCCCGACTGCGAAACATACACCAATCACCTGCAGAGCCGGATCCTGAGCATGTACGAACATCCTCAGTTTTCGAATATCCTGCAGCAGCTGACCGAGATGGCAGCCGACCCGGAACTGATTACACCGAAGAACCGTGATGAAGCAAACAACCTGCTTACCTACATCATGTTCACCCTGTACGGATACGAAACCGGCGCCGGTATTGATTCACGCTACCGCAACCAGAATGCCAGCAGCATCGGCAATCTTGCCCAGGAACATCTTCCGGAAGTCTATCTTGCCTGGATGTGCGGTGTGGATGATCCCGATGAGCTGTTCAGTGATCACCTTGAATATACCCGCCTGCTGGTCAACGGCAACGTAGATGTGCTGATCATGCAGTGGCCCCAGAGCAACAATCCGGATGATCCGTTTGAACTGGTCTGCGCAATGGATGCGGACGGCACCAGGCACTATGAAGCGGATTTCTGGGAAGAGCATGTCGTGCACGGCAAAACATCCCCGAATCTGTTTATAGAACGCGCCAACGATGAATATGTCATCATCCTGCCGTCTGACCGCAGCTACATCATCAGCCTCTCTGCCAACGAAGCACAGACCGTAACCATCCAGGATGTGCGTCTGAAAGCCGGTTACTCCAACGGTGATTACAGCAACCTCCGTTATATGGATATGGAAGCCGGTCAGCAGACGTTCATGATCAGCCGTGAAGATGAAGGCCTGCGTGCCGACGGCGAACTGACGATTCTGGATGATGACTCATTCGACTATATGGATCTTACCTACGGTGAATCCTCTGAACTGGCAGCCAACCTCAGAACCCTCAGCCACCTCAATCTCAACTGGCGTGACATTGTCCTGATTGTCTACTCCGTACCGATGTTTGTCCTGTGTCTTCTGATATTCATCGGCGCCTGCCTGGTCGGCATCCACCGTCTCAAGCGCAGAAAGAAAATGAATATAGAAGTCAGCACCGCCCGGTATGATATCCTGCCGGCCGCCTGTATATCCGGCAGTCTGTTCCTGTTCATGATGCAGGAGCTGCTCTACTGGCTGATGCCGTCCCTCTCACCGGTGCGTTCCCTGCTGAAGCTCTGTATCGGTATCCTGCTGGTCTTCATGGCCATGCGCGGTTACCGCAAACAGCCATCTGCCGTATCCCGTGCAATCGTAATTGCCGTTGGTATCTGCACACTGGCTGATATTGCGATCAACTACAGTTTCACGGCATCCCTTGTCCTATACGGCGGCGCCATCATCCTGCTGTGCTGGTACTTCGCACGCTTTGATGATCCGGAAATCTGGCAGTATATCCTGTGGCTGCTTCTCTCAGCTCTCGCCGTAAGATATGTATTCCTTTACAGACCGGTGCTCGGGAACATGCTGTGGCCGATGACAGTATACGCAGTGCTGGTATGCGCACTGGCATCCATGTCACTGATCATGCCGAAGCGGATCAGAATCGGTGCCGTGCTCCTGCTGATTTCCAACCTGATGATCTTCTTCGGACAGGTCGGCAGAATTCCGCTGCTGTATCACTTTGTCTCACTGCTGGTCTTCTACATCAGCATGGGCTTCTTCGCTTCCGCCACACGGTACAAGGATTTCCGGGCACCGCACACTCCCGAACAGAAACCAGCGTCATAACACAGATATCCGGCAGCCCTGTCATTCAGGTCTGCCGGTTTTCTTGTGCAGATAAAAAGCACATATCACGCTGATATGCACTTTCTCCTGTTTTCTCAGCAGCCTTTTCTGTCGAGACTGCACGCCTGGCCGACTGACGCTTCCGCTATAAAGATCTCGTAATTGTTTTCCCGCAGCCAGCTTTCCCAGTCCGTCCAGACCTTGCCGTTTTCATCCACAAGGGCCGGCAGACCGATATCGTTGACTGCCTTCAGGTGATCGAATACAGGCTCTCTGTCCCGGATGGCCAGGAAGGCACTCAAGTTGCCCAGATTCTCAAGCACTTCAACAAATACATATGTGATCTGATTTCTGTCCAGGTTTTCCTTCAGAACCATGCAGTAAGGACACTGAACACTTCCGTATACTTTAATCATATTGAAACCTCCGTTGCTCCCATCATAGCCGACTGCAGCCGTTTTGGCAAAACGACAGTAAAAGAATCCGCACAGCTTTACTGTACGGATCCCTCAGTCAGTTATTTCTTGTAGTCAAAGTCCGGAACCTGGTGCCATCTTTCACGGAAGTAATGAGCTGCCAGTTTCGGTTTTCTGTCTCTGGTGAAGAGACCTTTCTTATTGCCCTGTACTCTGAGCAGGCTCTGGCTGGTCGCAAAGTCCGCAAAGTTCCAGACATGCTCACCGACCACAAAGCCGAATTCATCGAATACTTTGTTGTTCATCCTGTAATAGTCAACCTGGTATTCCTCAGTGTACATGACAGGTGTTGTATCATGCATGCCCATGACCGTATCAGCACCGTATTCGGTGAACATCAGCGGCTTGCCGAGCTTCTCCCATGCCTTCAGTTCATTGCGCAGCAGCTCCTCCGGTCCTTCCAGATCCGGTCCGCCGACATACCAGCCGTAGTAACGGTTGAGGCAGATGACGTCGCTCAGCTTTGCGGAAACATCCGTATCCGGACCGCCTGCTGACTGAACGCTTGTCAGTGTGCACGGACGCTTCTGCGGATCGAGTTCCCTGGCCAGTGCATACAGCGGTGCGAAGTATTCATATGCGCCTTCCTTGTAGGAATCCGGTTCATTGGCAATATTCCACATGACCACGCATGCATAGTTCTTGTCTCTGTCAATCAGATCACGGATGACATCCTTGTGGTGTTCAAATGTTTTGACACCATGCTCCGGATCAAATGTGCGCACCTTCTGTCCGTTGAAGTTTGCACCGCCGCCGAATTCGAAGTTGACACCGACTGCCGTGGTCTCATCAATGACAACGATGCCTTCCTCATCCGCCAGACGCATCATTTCCTCGGAATACGGATAATGGCTGCACCGGAAGCTGTTGGCACCCTGCCACTTGATCAGGGAGATATCCTTGACGTTCATAGCCTGGTTCAGACCGCGTCCGTTCGGGAATGTATCTTCGTGTTTGCCGTAGCCCTTGAAATAGAAAGGTCTGCCGTTGATCAGGAATCTGCATCCCTCTACCTTTACAGTACGGATACCGTAAGGAAGCTCATAGACATCCTCACCCAGGGTGACTTTGATCTGGTATAAGTAGGCATGCAGAGGCTGCCACAGACATACATCATGCATATCCAGACTTACGTCTCTGCCTTTGCCTTCGGTGATCTTGTTGCCGGCACGGTCAAATACTTCCACCAGGCATTCCGCATCATCCGCATGTTCGCCTGCCGCTTTGACAGCCACATGCAGCACTGCGGAAACATGCTCTGCCAGAGGATCCGCTACATCCGCCGTTACGGCAATGTCATCGATGTATGTCTTCGGGGTTGTAACAATGCGCACCGGACGGGTAATGCCGCAGTAGTTGAAGAAGTCAAAGTTCGGATTGTTCTGCTTCTTCTTCGGTGTATATCCGCCGCCGATGCCGCCGCTCATCATGCCCTTTTCACCGCCGACCGGAAGCGTTGTGTAGTCAATTACATTGTCCACCGCAATTGTCAGCAGATTATCGCCGTCTTTCAGGTATGCGTTCAGTTCTGCTTCAAACGGCAGGAAACCGCCGAAGTGCTCGCAGATCATCGCACCGTTCAGATACACTTTGGCATGATGTGTCACTGCATCACAGCGCAGCACCACTCTCTGTGATTCTCTGATATATGCCGGAACGGAAATGTTTCTCTGGTAGAATACCCATCCGTAATGGTCACGGAAACTGATGCCTTCCTTGATGTCGTTGTACGAAGAGGGAACCGGCATGGTCATGGCATCCGCAAGCGGTTTTTCATACCATTTCTCCGCGAAGCCGTTGCCGTTGTCCAGGCGGAAATCCCAGATTCCGGAAAGGTCACTGACAAATCTTGATTGTGTCAAAACAGGATAAACCATATTATCTCCCTTCTTTCTGTATTATTGTCCTTTGCCGCGGATACGGCTGCGGTAGCGGCTCGGTGTAACCCCGATTACCTTTCTGAACATCTTGGTAAAGTAATTCTCATCCAGGATGCCTACGGTTTCGGCAATCGCCGCAATGCTGCCGTCAGTTTCCTGCAGCAGTCTGACAGCCTTGTATACACGCTGCTGGGTGATATAGTTCGTAATGGTCATACCGGTTTCACGGCTGAAACGGCTGGAAAGATAACTCTGGCTGACATGCGCTTCATTGCTCAAATGCGGCAAAGACAGATCTTTTTCCAGATTGCGGTTGATGTAGCGTATTGTCTGCTTCACCGGATCCGAGAATCCGTGCAGCGAATACTCACGCACATACCTTGTATATTCCCGCACCATTTCTGTTTCCAGCTGCCGTTTCTGCTCATCGGTGTTCACCGTGTGGATCTTATCAGCCATCATATGACTGATCCGGTCAATATGATACGGATGCACTTCAGCCTGTTCCAGGGCCTTGCGGTACAGAGTATTCATGATAATCAGACCATGCCGGTGTTCTTCAGGACTGCCTGTGAAACGCCCGCCGAAATCAAATTCCTTAAGCGCCGCAAGAGCCTGCTGCGCTGTTGCCTCGTCGCCGCCCGCAATTGTCCGCATCAGTTCATTTTCAGCTTTGTACCGTTCTTCAAGATAGCTCTCCGTAAACTCCTGCCATACTGAATTATCATCGGGGCTCTCAGTATCAGACACCCCCGGCACTTCCAGGAATACTTCCTTCACGGTGAATTCAGCATCCGGCCTGTACAGTCTCAGAAGACCCATGATGCTTTTCTGAAATGCGGCCGGACTGGGACCCGGAAGTGTGCGGTACCACTGCCACACGCCTTCCCCAAAACGTTCCGTAATCTGCACATGCTTGGTCTCATCCGCTTCTCCAAGACGCCACGGACCGATCAGCACATACTGCTTCTCCTGCTCGGGATCAGCCGCAAGTGCATACAGTTCACCCGTCCCGCCATGAAACACATACAGTGCCAGGGGATCGTTTTCCGCAGCTGCCTCAGCTATCTTCTGCTCCGCCGCATCACTGCAGAACGGTCCGCAGATATCCGCACAATTGTTTTCATCATGCGGTGCATACATACGCACAGGCACGGAAAAACTGTCTGCCAGTGTCTGTATCAACTCTGTAAATCCGGGCTGTATTATTTTTTTCTTACATGCATCCATATATCACAGAACGATGTATCCATCTTCATCGGCTTTAATCGGGAAAGCTTCCATGAAATCCGTAACACAGACAAACAGCGGAATACCCGTCCAGCATAATGCCGTATAGATCAGACCAAGCTTCCATCTGCCCTGATAATACCTGTGTCCGCCGATCCAGCCGGTAAACAGCATCAGCCACAGATAGATTGATTTCTTAAACCGGTGCTTCCCTTTGAAACTGTCAAGATACCGCAGGAATCTCCAGATTGGTCCCCATACACCATAGGTTTTTTCTTCTTTACCGGCAGCGTTGCTGGCAGCCTGGGCTTTATAGTCCAGGTCCATCAGCTCTTCAACGGAACTCTTTTCCCGTTCCGGTGCTGCTGTGTTTGTATTGTTTTTCGTCATAGAGAACCTCCGTCTATGAACATTTTACAAAATCTGCGGACACTGTATGCAGCATCCGCAGATTCTTTTAAATATTTGATCAGATCAGCTTATGCGTTTGCTTTTGCTTCTGCCTTGATGCGGGCGATTTCGTCCTGGATCTCAGCCATCTTTTCCTTAGTCAGCGGATAGAACTTCATAGCAACAACGTTCAGGATCCAGCCGATTACCGGCAGACCGAGGAAGCATACCAGAGTAGCAATCAGCAGGCCTGTGGAATACGGTGTTTCCGGTGTCGGCAGGCTCTCTTTGAAGCCGATGAATGAGTAGATAACCGCAACGATCGTAGCACCGAGTGAGGAGATCAGCTTATCAACGAAGCTGAACAGTGTTCCCATCAGACCCGGAACATAACGGCCGGAACGGTAAACTTCATAGTCAGCACAGTCGGCAGTCATCGGGATAACGATGTTTCCGGAGATACCGCTGAAGCCCTTCTGGACAATAACCAGCAGGATGAACAGCAGACCAAGGAAGCTCCAGTTGGACGGAACGAACAGGTTGCCCCATGTGCTGAGCTTTGTCAGCTGGAAGGTAGGCATTGCAACGTTTGCACCATGTGCCATGCAGATAACAACACACATGACAGCGGATGTGATCAGAGCACCCCATGTACCGACGATCAGAGCTTTCTTCTGTCCCATCTTTCTGGCGATGAAGCCGATACCGAGGATACTGAAGAGAGCAGTCGGAACACCGGTGATTGCGTTAACGGAACCGAGCAGTGCATAGGAACCGAAGATAACACCGTACAGAGATGTTGTAACAGCAGCGTTGCTTGTGCAGGTCATAGCCAGCTTATCGGAAGAAGCTGCGAGAACCAGCATCTGGATACCACGGTTGTGAGCAAGTACGTCAGCGTAATCCTTGAACTTGATGCGTTCAACTTTACCTGTACCATAGTACTTCTCGTTGTCCTTGCGGGACAGACCGATGATAGCGAGGCAAGCGAAGATAGCTGCGATAATGCCGATTGTCAGCTGTGCCTGGTGCCACATAGCCGGATTGTAGAAACCGGACAGTGTCTGCACACCGTCTTCACCGGTTGTAATAACACGCTCCAGCGCCGGGTTCTTGGCCAGCAGTGCAGCAATCTGATCAGCCGCATTAGCGGATGTCAGTGTGAACTTCGGCAGCAGTGTACCGGAAAGATATACGGACCAGAATACGCTCATTGCGAGAACGTTGTATGTAGCGTCAAACATTGTGAAGACCGGACGCTGTGTCGGGTCATTGGTCAAGCATGTCTGGGCGCTCTTAGTAACAACGCACTGGAATGTATAACCGATAATGTAAATAGCATAGAGGATAACATACGCGATGAAGCGGATTCCCTGGTTCATGTTCGGAATCCAGTGGAAGATCAGCCACGTAGTGACGAACAGGATCACGTTACCGACAACAATGAAGGGTCTGTTCTTACCGAATTTAGTGTTCGTGTTATCAACGACCATACCGATGAACGGGTCTGTGACACCATCCCATACACGCATGATTGTGACAAGGCTGCCGGCGATAACAGCAGTTGTGCCGACGATACCTACAAGGAAGTAAGAGATAGATCCCACAAGAACCATGTAGAGGTTAGTGGAAGTGTTGTTCAGCGCATAAAAAGCGATTTCCCACAGTTTAGCGCGGTGGATACCCGTTTTCGGGTCATCCAAAGGTAAATTGGACATCTTTAAATCTCCCTTCTTGAATAAAAACCCCTGATACTACGAATATACATTCTTTGCTTAATACGGAGATAGAAAGATTTTTCGGAAAACCAGTAAAATTTTTAAGCGCTTACATTGCTGCCTTCTCACACGGATATTTCTGTAAATACATACGGAAACAGCGAAAAATATTTCTATCATCAATCCTGTAAAAGTATGAAAATAAAAGCAGAAAGCAGAGGTTTACTATGAAAAAGGCATCAGAACTCTTCAGAACGGTCCATAATCCGGACGGTCCTGATCTCACTACCGTCAATCGTAAAATCATTGAAAAAGACGGACTGTATTTTAAAGACATCGACGGTTCCGGTGAATTCCGCGATTTCGACGACTGGCGTCTGCCGCCTGAAGAAAGAGCGGCCTCCTATGTAAAGGAACTGACAACCGACGAAAAAATCGGACAGCTGTTCTCTTCTGACTGGCATATGGGGAAAGACGCCCAGGATCCATCAAAACTGGATGAAACCGGCATTCTCGATGAAGGTGTGTTCGTCAAGAAGAACATCTTCGGCGAACAGCATCTCCCCGGCACAACCGATCTTCTTACCAAGATCTGGGCACGTCATCTGATTTTCAGACCTGCCGTAACAACAGAGGAAATGACTGACTTCTTCAACCAGCTCCATGCGGTTGCGGAAAGCTGCGATCATTTTGTCCCGGTCCAGTGCCTCTCCAATTCCAGAAACGAGAACGGTGAAGTTGTCTTCGGTATGAACGACGGCTCCGGAAGCTTCGCTACGTGGCCGGGAACGCTCGGCATCGCAGCTGCCCAGCTCGGTGAACTTTCCGCCGATGGCGTTGAACGTGACAAATACCTCAGCACAGCACAGAAGGAAGATACCGGATCATTCGCAGTCGTTGACCGTTTTGCGGAATGCATCCGCAGGGAATGGAATGCCGTGGGTCTTCGCAAGGGATATATGTATATGGCAGATGTTGTCACCGATCCCCGCTGGCAGAGAACATACGGTACATTCGGTGAATGCCCCGAACTGATCGAAGCAGTCTTCGAAAGAATCATCCCGCGTATCCAGGGCAGCAAAGCCGGCATCACCGACAGCGGTGTAGCCATGACCATCAAGCACTTCCCCGGCGGCGGTGCCCGTGAAAACGGCTTTGACCCGCATTACAAAGCAGGACAGTGGAATGTATACCAGACCGAAGGAAGCCTGGCCGCCTACCATCTGCCGCCCTTCACAGCTGCCATCCGCAATAACGCTTCCTCCATCATGCCGTACTATTCAAAGCCTTCCGGAGAAAAGAGCGCACCGCAGAGAGACCTGAACGGTGAACTTCTGCCGCTTACACCGCAGGGCTTCGCATACAACCATACATTTATCCAGGATGTCCTCAGGAACCGGATGGGATTCAAGGGCTACATCAACTCCGACACCGGTATTGTCCATAACATGAGCTGGGGTGTTGAAGCCCTGGATATTCCGGAAAGAATTGCCTACGCGCTGAACAACGGCGTTGATCTGATCGGCGGTATGTTCGATGTGGAAGACGCCAAGACTGCCCTCAGACGCACTGCCGAAGGCTACTACGATACCCATGCCGTACCGGAAGGATTCACCCGTGAGGAACTCGAAGTCACCGAGGATACCATCGACAAGGCTGTCACCCGGACCCTGAGCGAACTGTTTGCGCTAGGTATGTTCGAGAACCCGTACCGCTCCGTTGCGGAAGCTGTCGCAACCGTCAGCCATACGGAAAGCGACCGTGCCGACGCCGCTGCCGCCCACCGCAAATCTGTGGTTCTGCTCAAGAACAACGGTGTAAAGCTGTCACCGGAAACCTTCCGCGGACGCAGAATATACGCTGAATGCTTCATGAAGAATGCAGAAAACGCCGCTGCCGCCACCGCATCCCTGCGCAGGACACTGGCTGCACGGGCAGAAGCTGCCGGCTTTGCACTCTGTGAAGATCCTGCCGAGGCAGACTTTGCCTTCTTCTTTGTCACCCCGTCAAGCGGTGCTTACTTCAATGCCACCCCGGGATATCTGGAACTGGATCTCTGTGACGGCAAGGTTGTGCCGGATGTTGATGAAGCAGGCAAACCGACCGCCAATACACATCTTGAAACAACTGTCGCGGATATGCAGAGGCTTACCGAAACAGCCGCAGCCGTGCACAAAGCAGGCGGCCGTGTATTTGCCAGTCTGAATGTCACCCTGGCCTGGATGCCGGGCAATCTGGAGCGGATCGCCGATGTGCTGACCTGCGGCTTCGATACATATCCGGAAGCAGTTCTCGATATCTTCCTGGGTCTCTGCAAACCTTCCGGAAAACTGCCGCTCACCCTGCCGGCCGGAGACGCTGTGCTTGCGGTCAACAGTGACGGTGTCTGCGTCAGCCCCAATGATGTGCCGGGCTTTGACAAAGACCTGTATCTGCCGGATTCCCTCAAGGATGAAAACGGAAAAGGCTATGCCTACAGGGACAGCGCCGGAAACTACTATACATTCGGCTTCGGTCTCTGATACATACACGCATGAAGAGGCTGTAACAGTTGAAAAGCTGTTATAGCCTCTTTTGAATTGGTAAAATGGAGATATGAAAAGTGCTAATCAAGTACTAGCCCTACCTGATCAGCGAACATATTATAATGCTGTTCAGCTGGTTATGCCAATCGA
>JAFUCL010000064.1 GCA_017459725.1 Solobacterium sp.
ATACCGTTCCTAAGCGAATTATAGATCATTCGAAAACAAATTGGGAGAGGTTCTCCTGTTTTCGTCATGGCCTTTCCATAAAAAGTGGAAAACCTCATTCTTTGAGGATCTCCACTTGACTTAAGTTATCGAATTTTTGTTTTGTCATCCTTTGGAGTGCTCCAGGTTGACCTGTTTGACCTTGGCTTCCAGTTTGCCTGTTTTCTTCAGCCAGAAATAATACAGCGCCAGCACCAGGGTATTCGCCACCCAGCCGACCGGATATCCGTAGAACACATATTTCAGCTCCCACCCGATATAATACATCGTTATATAAAGGAACAGCTGCCGGACACCGACCATACCGATGAGACCGAGCACCATGTTCTGGAAGGAATAGCCGTAGCCGCGGATCGCACCGGTCACAATGGCACCGAGCGCCATTGCCCAGTACATCGGAATCATGACATGCATCATCTGTGATCCGTACATCATGACTTCAGGATCCCGGTTGAACAGACCGATGAAGAATTCCGCTTTCAGCAGCATCGGTACACAGAGCACTACCAGGGAAACAAGTGCAATGACCACACAGGCCAGCAGACCTTTCCGGATACGCTCGTTGTTGCCGGCACCTGCGTTCTGTGACACGAAGGTTGTTGCCGCAAGGCCGATGGCCTGGGAAGGCATGCTGACGAAACGATCCAGTCTGTTTGCCACGCCGACACCTGCCGTAACCGTGGAGCCGAAGCTGTTCATATAGCTTGATACAAACATATTGGAAATAGCGACAATGCTCATCTGAATGCCGGCCGGAAGACCGAGACGCATGACTTCACCGATCAGGTTCGGATCAATGCGCAGCGCTTTGAAATCAAATGCAAACTCGGGATTCATACGCATCAGGCAGCGCAGTGTGAACAGCACGGAAATGCACTGGGAGATGATCGTCGCAATTGCAACACCGCGCACACCCCAGCCGAATACACCGACAAACAGCAGGTCGAGGACGATATTTGTGCAGCTGGCAATGAGCAGTGCATAGAACGGATTTCTGGAATCACCGACAGCTCTCAGCACACCGGCTTCGATGTTGTATACCGAAGTGAAGAACAGACCGAAGATGTAAATGCGCAGATAATCGCTTGCCGATTCAAATACATCCTGCGGGCAGTTGACGATGCCCAGAAGCTGGCGGTTGAAGATCAGACCGATCAGGGAAAGACCGACACCGATCATCAGACCGAGCAGGAGTGTGGTATGAATCGCTCTTTTCAGACGGCTGTAGTTCCGGGCGCCGAAGCACTGTGAGAAGATAACAGATGCACCGGTCGACATACCGACAAAGAAACCGTTCAGCAGCATCGTGATCGGTCCGCATACATTGACTGCCGCCAGGGCTTCCTTACCGACGAAGTTGCCCACAACCATGGAGTCCACACTGTTGTACAGATTCTGGAACAGGTTGCCGACAAAAATCGGAATTGCGAACAGCAGAATGCCTTTAACGATGCTTCCCTGCGACATATCAACGATTTTTCTGTTTTTCTGCGACATATAAAAACACTCCTTTACTGTGATGAATGATGACTGCGGTTTAATTGCGGGTCCATTATAGCATTCCCTTCATCTATACTAACCGGGCCGGACAAATCATAAAGTTTTTTGTCAAAGAGTCCCTTATTTTCATGAAAAAGAGTGTCTTCCGACACCCTTACTTGCTTCCCCGGAGTTCCTCCAGGAATAACCCGGCATCTTTTATGAATGCCGCAATGATCAGTATGATGACAGCCGCCAGCGGGAATGCCGCAATGATGGATACTGTCTGCAGATTGTTCATACTGCCTTCACTGAAGATCAGCGCAATCGGCAGGAGAATCAGCAGGATTGCCCAGAACAGCTTCATCTTCACCGGTGCTTCGGAACCGTCTGATTCCTTATAGGAGTACTGACAGGCCACCAGCGTAATGGAGTCAAAGGAAGAGGCATAGAAAGCGGTCATGGAGAGCACCAGCAGCACCAGTACGATCTGATACAGAGGCAATTGCTGCAGGATGGCAATCACCGTGCCGTAGATATCACCGCCTGCTTCATAGAAGCCGACCGCATCAAAGATACCCTTCTCCTGCATACCGATGCCGAAGTTTCCCATGACGATGAACGAACAGTACGTTGACGCAAGACCAAACACATATGAGCCCAGGATAACCTGGCGGACTGTCCGGCCGCGGCTGACCTGTCCCATGAAGAACGGTGCTGCCACACACCATACAATCCAGTATGCCCAGTAGAATATCGTCCAGATCTGCGGAAAAGAGGATTCCCGCAGGGCATCCGTCCATGTGCTGAGCTCAATGAAGTTCTGCACCATATGCCCAAGCCCGGTCAGTCCGTTCTCAATCGTGAACCGGAACTGTCCGCCGAACACCAGCACATACAGCAGCAGTCCGCCGAAGAAGTACATGCACCAGGAAGACAGCACCGCTACACCTTTGATACCGTGCATAACGGACGTTGTATAGGTTGCACATACGGCAATAAGGATGATGATCGTCAGCCATTTGGTGGTTTCAATACCGAACAGCGTACCGATTGCCCCGGCCAGCAGCGGTGTCGCTACGGAGAAGGTCGTTGCCGTTCCTGCAATCAGTGCCGCAACTGCCAGTACGTCAATCAGCTTCCCCGGCGCTTTATCCGTTTTATCCTTCAGGATGGGCCGGCATGCCTCGGAGAACTTCTGTTTGTTTACTCCCCGTACATAAATCGAGCGTTGTCGAAAACTCTTAGAGCCAGTAAACAACGCTCTTTTTTACTGGTCTCTTTTTGTATTTACCCCCAACTTTTTTGCCCAAACCCCTTGACAAATACTGCTCGCGGCGGCTCGCTTCGCTCGCTTTCGGTAAGGG
>JAFUCL010000065.1 GCA_017459725.1 Solobacterium sp.
CCGAAAGGCCAGGAACATCTGGTGATCCTGACCTCTTTATCTTATCGTTTGAACGATGGTCACTTCTACTATGACCAGGTACAGATCTTCCTGATTTCATAATAGAAAAAAGAGCGGCATTTCTGCCGCAAGCATGTTGTTAAATCCGTATACCGTGCTTTCTGAGTGCATTATACAGATGATCTTTGTCCTGGTGATACACGATGCCGCTCATGCCTTCCTGCATGGCCGCAAACACATTGGCAGGACCGTCATCTATGAAGCAGCACTCCTCCACCTTCAGATCATATTTCCTGCAGATATACCGGAAGATCTCTCTGTCCGGCTTCAGCATTCCCACCTCGGAGGAAGTCACTCTGCCTTCAAAGTACTCGCTGCCGGGAATCCGCTCACAGTAATCCTTCTGGTATATAGACGCATTGGAAAGAAGATAGATATGGTATCCGTTCTCCTTCAGTGTCTTTACCAGATCATGCATGCCCGGATTCTCAATGAACGGAAGCTTCCACCAGGATGTGATGTAATACTCCACATCCGTATGCAGATGCGGTGATACACGTGCACAGACACTCTTTACAGCATCTTCCGGCGTAATGGCACCGGCATCAAGCGCTACCCATTCCCATTCCCGGAACAATTCCCGCAGCAGCTCCTCTGCATCCTCTCCGGTGATATTGCGGGCTTTCAGCAGATCCTCCGGCACCCACCGTATCAGAACCTGTCCCATATCAAACAGAATATTGCGGATCATACATACCTCCCACCAGATTATACCTGATAAAAGGGACCTTCCGGTCCCCTATGCGATACCCAGAAAATCACGCCAGATCCGGCTGACTTCCGCTGTGTCCTCACCTTCCGGCAGTTCACAGAATATGCGCAGCAGCGGTTCGGTTCCGGAGAAACGGACACTGACCCAGCCGCCGTTTTTGAAGTATACCTTACAGCCGTCCATATACGACACATGATCGGTTTCATACGGCAGTTCAGGCAGCTGCTTTTCCGTCATGATCCGGTGCATGAAGGCATCCTTCAGCTCCGGCCGGAAACTGTAGTTGTCTGCCATGAATACGGAATGTCCGTACTGATTCCAGAGATCATCATAGATCTCGGAGATTTTGCGTCCAGTCCTGGCAATCATTTCAACCAGCAGCGCTGCCGCATAGACACCGTCTTTTCCGCGTGTTCTGCCCGTGATTGCCATACCGCCGGAAGACTCCCCGCCGATCACAGCATGCGTGCGCTCCATTTCCGCAGACACCCACTTGAAGCCGACCGGCACCTCATAGCATTTCTCACCGAAGCTTTCTGCCAGTCTGTCCAGGGCATGTGTTGTACAGAGATTGCGCACCACCGGTCCTTTCAGACCTCTGTATGTCACCAGATACCAGTACAGGATCAGCATCACGGCGTTGGCATCGAGATACCTGCCCTTGTCATCAATGATACCGATCCGGTCCGCATCACCGTCTGTCGCAATGCCGAGATCACATCCCCGCATCGTTACAAACGCCGACAGTTCCTGCATCAGCATCTTCTCAGGCGCCGGCATATGTCCCCCGAACAGCGCATCATGTCCGCCGTGGATCGTTTCCACTTCCGCCCGGCATGTGATCATGATGGTCTTGATGGCTGTTTCCGAGACACCGTACATGGGATCAAGGGCCAGCCGCAGATGCGCATCCCTGATTGCTTCCCCGTCTATGTCACCGAGAATAAAGTCTATGTAATCATTGATTGGATAGATCTCATGCACAAGCCCTTTGGCCAGGGCTTCCCGGTACTCCATGTATGCGACCGGTGTCTTCACCGCCTCCGCATACCGCTCGATATTGCGCGTCACCGTCACATCCGCATCACGTCCGCCGGAAGTGAAGACCTTGATGCCGTTGTATATAGCCGGGTTGTGGCTTGCGGTCACCATCATGCCGTAATGCCGCTTCTCCTTCTGCACGAGATACATGACCACCGGTGTCGGACACGATTTGTTGATCAGCCATGTCTCAATGCCGTTGGCCGCAAACACTTCTGCCAGCCACTGCATCGCTTCCTTGGACAGAAACCTTCTGTCATAACCGATCATCATGCCTTCATCCGCACACAGTTCGTCCTTCATCTTCCTGGACATCGCCTGCGCAATAATCTGCAGATTCTCCCTTGTAAAACCGTCACCGATGACTGCACGCCATCCGCCTGTACCGAAATGAATCATTCCGCACCTCCGATTGACTACCACTAAAATACCACCGGAATCACTGCCGTACAAATCTCATTCTCAGCTTCTGCAGTCTCTTTCTGCGCTTTTCCTTTGCCGCAAGACGTTCACTGAGATCCCGGCTGCCGACACCGTAAACAAGATAAAGAATGATGCCGGACACGATCATGATAAACACGGTGGAAGCACAGCGTCTTCCCGACGCATTCACATTGTATCCGTAGAGACCTTCATCCCTGCACATTGCCTGGATGACCATGGCATACGTCGTACCGTAGGTGGACGCAAAGGTCGCCGACATATCGTATTCCGTAAACAGTGCGTTGAAGTTCAGTGCAAATACAGCCAGCACGGACGGCAGGATGATCGGCAGCTTGACCTTAAGGAAAGTCATCAGCTTGCCGGAACCGAGGTTCTTTGCCGCATCCTCCAGCTCTTCATCTATGGTGTAGAATGCCGCCTTGATCATACGCAGCGAGAACGGCAGTTTCACCACCATATACGCCAGCACGATCAGAATCCTGACCTTCTCACCGTAATAGAGATTCTGGTTGCCGACATACCATACTTCCTGGTTGAAGAAGGAACGGTAGGAATAGCAGATCAGAATCGTCGGCAGAAGCCACGGGAACAGCAGACTGTATTCCAGGGCGACTGCTCTCTTCTTGTTGATGTGCTTGAAGATATACTCGCAGGCAATCACCACCACGATACATGCCAGGAAAGCACCGAGTGCGGACATGATGAAGCTCAGTTTGATGCCGCCCAGGGTTGCTTCATTCGAGAACAGACCGGATACCGCCCCTACTCTTGTCTTATATACATTGCGGTTGGTCAGATAGGAGTAATCCTCCTGTCCGAAGTAATTGATCAGTGTCCAGTTCTTCAGATCCAGTGTTTTCATGCGGATGGCAGGATAGTTCTGGAACGAGAACAGAATGATCATCACAACCGGTGTCATATAGATAATGAAGAGAACGTATGCGTAGATATGCATCACCGCATTCCAGAACGGATTGGTGATCTTCTGCTTCTGCAGCTTGGCCTTGGTCTTGGAAACGGACAGATAATGTCCCCTGCGCTCATATGCGGAAAGCACAGCCAGCACGATCATCGTGAACAGAGCCAGAATCACCGACAGCAGCGCTGCTCTTGCCTGCGGGAATGCTTCATCCGCTCTTGAAGAACCGGCAAGACGCACGATCTCAGGGTTGATGGCATTGTAGCCAAGCAGCTGCGGTGCCGACATCGCGCAAAGACCGGTGACAAAGGTCATGACGGTCAGTGAAAACAGCGTCGGAACCAATGTTGGAAAAACAACAGTGGTCAAAACCTTGAACGGATTGGCTCCCATGTTCCGGGCAGCCTCCACGGTGTTGTAGTCAATACCGCGGATGGCGTTGCGCAGGAACAGCATATGGTTCGATGTGCAGGCAAATGTCATCGTGAACAGAACCGCCTTGTATCCGCTGAACCAGGAGGGATTGAAGGACGGGAATGTATCCAGGATCATCTTCGTCAGGATACCGTCATTGGAATACAGGAACATATATCCCGTAACCAGGGCCACACCGGAATAGATCATCGTCGTCATGTAGCCAAGACGCAGTATCTTCGCCCCCTTGATATCGAAGTATTCCGTCAGAAGCACAATTGAGATGCCGACAAAGTTGACCGTAATAACGAGCGCTATAGCCAGCTTGAACGAGTTCCAGACATACTCCTTCATGTTGCCTGAGAGGAAGAATTTCACAACGGCAAGCGGATCATCCGGAACTGCCGTAAAGATGCTTGTCAGTGTATTGATGCACGGACGGATCATAAAGCCCAGGAAGAAGAACAGATAAACCGCCGCACCGGCAAGCGTCAGAATTGTATTTCCGTTCAGACGGAACTTTCTGTCTCCTTTGTTTTTCATGACTTCTTTCCTTCTTTCGGATGATAGCTCATGACATCACGGGGATTCATCAGCACCTTCACCTTCTGCCCTTCGTCATAGATGCGCACACCGTCATTCTTCTCAATGATCTTGATCTGCATGGACCCGAGATCCACATGATACTTGATATAGAGGCCATAGTATTCCGTGGAAAGAACCGTACCGTCAAAGACAACGTCTCCCGCTTTCGGCTCCACATCCACATGCGCACGTTCCAGACGGATGTAGTTGTGATCATGCACGTCCAGGTTTGCGCCTGCCTCATTCATCTTCTGCACAGCCTCTTCGCTGAGCAGGTTGATGTCGCCGATGAAGTTGCAGACGAATTCCGTCTTGGAGTGGTTGTAGATCTCATTCGGAGTGCCGATCTGTTCGATGCACCCTTTGTTGAATACGGCAATGCGGTCGGAAAGCGTCAGTGCCTCCTCCTGATCATGCGTAACATATATAGTCGTAATGCCGAAGTCCTTCTGCATCTTCTTCAGTTCATTACGCAGCTGTACTCTCAGCTTGGCATCCAGATTGGAAAGCGGCTCATCCATACAGATAATATCGGGATCCGTCACCAGTGCTCTGGCAATTGCCACACGCTGCTGCTGTCCGCCGGAAAGCTGTGATACAGCCTTCTTAAGCTGTTCATCCGACAGGTCCACTCTGGCCGCAATATCCCGCACCTTTTTATCAATGACATACTTCTTGAACTTCTTGATCTTCAGTCCGTAGGCAATATTGTCATACACCGTCATGGTCGGAAACAGTGCATAGCTCTGGAAGACAATACCGATCTGTCTCTTCTCGATATCCACATCCGTGATGTCTCTGCCATTGGAAATGACGCGTCCTTTGCTGGGTTTGATGAAACCCGTGATTGTGCGCAGAGTCGTTGTTTTTCCGCATCCCGATGGACCGAGGAAAGTGAAAAACTCACCGTCTCTGACATCAACGTTGATGTCATTCAGGGCTTTGAAGTCCCCGAACATTACTTCGATGTTTTTCAATTCAATCATGTTTGACCTCGCTGAGTAATTCATACCCCTTCAATAAATAAGAGACAGCGGCGGACACCATACCGTCCGCCACTGCCGTTTGTCGATTCAGAAATTAACCGATTATTTGCTTTGTGTCAGAACAGACCAGTCAAGGTTATCCCAGTCAGGTGTTGTCGGAGCCTTTGTGCTGTCTGCCCAGTAGAAGCCGAGGTTTGTCATGATGTTTGTCCACTCAGCGTTATGAGCCGCAACATATGCCGCATAGGTCATATCGGTTCCTTCAACTGTCTTAAGTGCAAAGTTGTCAAGCTGATAGATAGCAGGTGCTCCGTCCGGATACAGCTCTTTGACCGCATCAGCGTTGCACGGATAGGAATCGAATTCCTCACTCCAGGCAACCTGTACTTCAGCAGATCCGAACCAGTCGGCGAATGCCTTGACGATTTCTGTTTCTTCTTCCGTACGGCCCGGCTTGTCAATCAGACCGATGTATTCAGCGATGTAGTATGTGCCGTCCTTGATATCAACAAGGTTCCAGTTCTCCGGTTCCATGGTTCCGACCAGCGGGTTCTTGGAGCCGTCAGCGGCAGCGTCGATCTTTCCGTACAGAGCGGAGCTGTACATCGTGGAGATCTGTACATCGCCTCTGTTCAGCGGGTCGAAGCCGAGCTTGTCATCTGCAGAGAACCAGCCGTCCTGGCAGTATTCCCACAGCTTCTTCCAGCCGTCAACAGAGATGCCGCCGGCAGGAGAATTCGGATCAACATATGCATACAGAATGGAGTTGTTGATGTTGGAGTTGGTTGTGCCGCCTACTTTGTTCTGACGGTACCATGTATAGCCGTGCTCCTTGGCAAAATCAACCATGTCTGCCCAGTGGTCCAGATGAATCTCCTCACCCTTTGTACCGAGATCATCGTTGCGGTAGAGCATCAGGATATTCTGGATAACAAGTCCGTATGCCTTGTTGTCATACTTGTAGGCACCGACTGTATCAGCCCAGGAAGGCTTCCAGTCAAGAATCTTGACATTCTCGTACTGGTTGTTGACGAGCTGTCCCCAGCGTGTTTCGTTCAGACCGAAGATCAGGTCTCCGTCCTTGTTTTCGTTGGCTGCCTGTACAGCGGCGTTGTCACCGGAAATAACCGTATCGTCATCAATGGAGATATTGAAGCCCTGCTTCTTTGCTTCATTGATCAGCCATGTTGTTCTCTCAGTTGAGTTGGAGTTGGAATAAATACGGATCGTATACTTGGAATAATCCAGATCCTTCTTTTCTTCCTCCTTGTTCTCAGCAGGAGCTGCTGCGGTTCCTTCGGGCTTCTTCTCTTCTGCAGGTTTGCTGCCGCAGGCAGTTACCGAACACAGAAGTGTCAGCGCGAGGAACAGTTTCGAAAACTTCTTCATATCTTTCCTCCTATGCAGATATTATGATTTCTTTGTAATCAATCTGCATTTACTATTTTACCACTAATGCATGTCTGTAAATCCTTTAAATTACGCTCTTTTCAAAGAATTAGTTGATAAATGAGAAAATGCCATAATGATATTCTCCATACGCAGTAAACAGATTGACAGGTAATGGAATACGGGTGATTTCATTACATCTGAAAGGAATCTGTTCCATCATTGTGGTCA
>JAFUCL010000007.1 GCA_017459725.1 Solobacterium sp.
AAGGATCGACCGGGACTGATCGATCCTTTGAACTACTATCTGAGTAATTCGTGCTGACAATACAGATGTAGCGCCGTATACGAGATCCGTACGTACGGTGCAACGGGAGGGGCGGGACTAATAATCCCCCTCTACCCTATTAAAGGCTTATAGCCTTAGAGCAAACCACCCGTTTCACGGGTGGTTATGATTATAACGACAAACCGGCAAAAGAATGCGATAATATCATCATGGCAGCGGTAAAAAGAAACACAATAACGGAACTCAGTGAACAGGACAGAGAATATGCGGGAACATTTGCGGAAGGCATTGATATTGCCGACCGTACCCAGGTGCTGCAGTACGGTTCTGCGGCGCAGAAGAAAACCGCACAGTTTTCGGAATCTTCACTGTTTTCGGTGCCGGTCAATGATCTCAATGAAACAGCTGTTCTGATCCGTGAACTGAATGGGAAGCTGAACGAATTCCGCAAAGCGTTTGCGGCCGCCGGCAATATCACCATTGATGACACGGATGCAATCAGCCGTTTCAAAACCATGTATGACCGTTTTTCCTCGGCTATGACCGAGACGGCACGCAGGCTGGAAATCGAGCGCGGTGCACTGCTGAGACACATACGCAGGATGGAAGAACTGCGGGAGAAGTGCCGGCTGATCGTACGCGAATACGATCTGTATATCTGGGCAGGCAGGAAACACCTGGAGGAATGCCGGAATACGGTGCTGCCGGAGATGGCTGCCAAAGCTGCCGCCAGCGGGATGATGGAGAACTCCGTCCGTACGGAAGACTACCGTTCCGCATGTGTTCTGTTTGAAAAAAAACTGGATGATCTTGCGGTCAGCAGGATGCTGCCGGTGCAGATGATGACACAGCTGCAGCTGATCCAGAATTCCGATGCGGTGATGGCAGAGAGTCTGCTGAAACTGTACACGGATCATTTCGCGCTGTACCGCAGCAGGGTGGTGCTCTCGCTCGGTCTGCCGCAGAACAGCAGAGCGAAGATCATCGATCCCTCTGTGTTTGAAGAAGCATGCAGAGATCTTGAAAAAGCCATGAAGGCAGTGATCCAGCTGAGCAGTGACAGTATTAAGAATCAGCAGGAAGGCATGCGCATGTTTACGGACAGAAAGAAGAAAAAAGAATGATGGGTTTTGTAATCTGGGCAGCTGTCTGTCTGCTGCTCTTCCTGTTAGGCATACATGCATACAGGGCAGAAAAACCGGCCGGCTTCTGGGCCAATGTTCCTTCTCCCGGACAGGATGAAGTGACCGATGTAAAAGCATATAACCATGCGGTAGGGAAGCTGCTGGCCGTGTATGCAGTTGTTGTGCTGCTTTGCGGTATTCCGCTTCTTTCCGAGGCGAAGGCAACGCTGATCATCACCATGCTCGGCACCGTATTTGCAACGCTGGCAGTGATGATCTGTTATACCCTGTACATTGAACCCAAATACAGAAAATAAACAGCAGGAGGTGAATCACATGAGCATTATCATCAACATCCGCTATCATGGCAAAGATGGCAGTGCGCTGAAGTTCGCAAAGGAAATGGTTGCCTCGGGAATTGCGGCTGAGATCCGCCGGGAACCGGGTAATCTGCGCTATGACTACTATGTTCCGCTGGAGGATCCGGAAACGGTGCTGCTGATCGATCAGTGGGAGGATCAGGATGCTCTTGATCTTCACCACGGCAGTCTGATGATGGAGAAAATCACGGAACTGCAGGCAAAATATGATCTGCATATGGAAGTGGAAAGGTATACTTCCGAAGAGGAGATACCTGAAGCTGACAGGGCATTCATCGTGAAATGAGCGAAGGGTCCGCATATGCGGGCCCTTTATCAACACTACAGAAATGAGGCTGATTATGACAAAACTGTTTGCCAGTGATTTTGACGGTACATTGTTTATGCACCGCCGCAAACCGCCGATTGCACAGGAAACCGCTGATGCAGTCCGGAAGTTCCAGGATGAAGGAAATCTGTTCGGACTCTGTACGGGCAGACCCTTATGGCTTCTGGTTCCCTTTACCGAGGGGATTATCAGGCCGGATTTTTATATTGCCTGCAGCGGGGCGGAGATCTATGATGCCAATCTGCGGGCGCTGTATATTGCGGAAATTGAGCGGACATGCGGTGATGCGGTTCTGCGGTATGCGGAAACGTGCGGTGTTCCGGCAACGTTTGTGATCAGCGGACGCATGATGCGCTGTTCCAGGGATATCTTTGCGGGTCTGGATTATCACAGATATACAGCGGAGGCGCCGGAAGGAGCACTGACGCAGATCAGTCTGCACTGCCGTACGGCGGAAGATGCCGCATCCGTTACTGCAGAGATCAACTGGTTGTTTCCGGTGCTGCAGGCATTCCAGAATGTGCGGGATATCGATATTGTGGCAAAGGGATGTTCCAAGGGAAGCGGCATAGCTTTCCTGCGGAATCTGTATCCCGGTGCGCGTGTATACGGCATCGGTGATTCGCTGAACGATCTGCCGCTGCTGCAGGCCGCTGACAAGGCATATACATTCACCAATGCACCCCAGGCACTGCGTGATGAAGCGGACCGAACGGTGGATGAGATATGTGAGGCACTGGCTGACAGTCTGCGGGATTCTTAAGGATTCTTAAGAAAAGCTTATGTTTTTTGCAGGACAGGCTGCGCTAAAATGAAATCGAAATAAAACGGAGGATTGTTGTATGAAAAAATGGTTTATCTCGCTGCTTTGTGCAGGTGCTTTCTTCCTCACAGGTGTACAGGCTGAGGAAAATACAGTTCCGGAAGACACCGGTCTGCGTATATCAGGTGAAAAGATTGAATACCGTGACAGTGAAGGCAACTGGCAGGAGCTTTCCACTAAGGAAGATCTGGTAAGAGCTGCAGCACTCGCTTATCCGCAGGAAGCAGTTCTGCAGGAAGAAGTGTCTGAGATTACCATTGCGGAGGACGGCGAAATCATCATCAACGGAAACGCAACCGGATACGTGATTGCCAAAAAGGCACCGGCTCCGAAGTATCATGTGACAATTACGTTCATTGACGGCGCGGATGGTGAGCCGGTCGGCACAGCAGAGATGGATCTTGAAGAAGGCAGTTATAGGGATCTTGTTGAGGCGCCGGAAGGATATACACTGTTCTCCGACAATACGCTGACGGTCGGAGCAGGGGATCTCGACAGACTGTTTGTCGTCTCCAGAAACGAAGCTGAAAAACCAAAGGAGAAGACGGATACGGAGAACCGTCTGACGATTCTGTATCTGCTGAAGGATGAATGCACGCTGGTTGCTTCGGATACACAGATGCTGGCGGACGGCACATATACGGATATCTTCACCCTGCCGGAAGGCTATGTGACCGATACGGCACCGGAAGTGACCCTGGCAGGTGAGGACAGAGTGAAGATCATCTTTGTCACCCCGGCAGAGACTGAAGAACCGAAGGAAACGGCAGAACCGGAGGCTACCGCAGAACCGGAGAAGACAGCTGAACCAGAGACAACTGCTGCCCCGGAAGAAACCGAAAAGCCTGCGGAAACATCTGCTCCGGAGGCTGCCGCAGAGCCTGAAGAAAGCGCAGCTCCGGAAGAAACCGCTGAACCTGAAGAGACAGCCGAAACAGCCGAACCGGAAGAACCTGCGGAAGAGGTATTCTATACGGTCACGCTGAATTATCTTACGGAAGACGGCAGCCGGCTGATGTCAAGACACGTCAAGCTGACCCCGGGCACATACAGGTTTGATGATCCCGATGCATCCGTGGATGTGCCGAAGGGGTATGAAGCCGTGCAGCCTGCGGAGATTGAAGTCGGTGAAAAAGATGCTTCCGTGGATGTAATCGTGCGGAAGAAGCAGTAAAAGAAAGAAGTTTCAGAAGAGCCCCGTTCCTGTATGGATGAGGCTCTTTTTCGTACCTTGCGGTTATTGCATTGGACAGACTGATTCCGCTAAAATAGAGAAAACTTCAGGAGGTAGGACTATGAGAATTGGCTGTGTCAGAGAAATCAAGAATAACGAATTCAGAGTAGGTATGACACCGGACAACGTTGCCGGTTATGTGAAGTGCGGACATACAGTGTTGATTGAAAAAGGCGCCGGTGCGGGATCGGGATTTGCGGACAGTGAATATGCTGCGGCAGGTGCGGTTCTGTGCGATACAGCAGCGGAAGTATGGAAGAGCTGCGAAATGATGATCAAGGTCAAGGAACCGCTGGAAGAGGAATTCCCGCTGTTCCATGAAGGACTGATTCTGTATACATATCTTCATCTGGCAGCTGATCCTGTCGAGACAAAGGCTCTGTTGGACGCTAAGGTAAACAGTGTTGCGTATGAGACACTGATTGAACGTGACGGCAGTATTCCGCTGCTGGCACCGATGAGCCAGATTGCAGGTCGTCTTTCCATCCAGGAAGGCGCCAAGTATCTGGAGAAGCGTTTCGGCGGTGAAGGCATCCTGCTGGCAGGTGTGCCGGGCACTCCGAAGGCTAATGTTGTGATTCTCGGCGGCGGCACCGTCGGCGCCAATGCCTGCAAGATTGCGGTCGGTATGGGTGCCAATGTTACAATCCTCGACATCAGTCTGCAGAGACTGGAATACCTGGACAATATGTTCGGAAGTGTTATCCAGACCCTGTATTCCAATGATACGAATATTGAGAATGCCGTTAAGAATGCAGATCTTGTCATCGGCAGTGTACTGGTTCCGGGCGGCTCCACACCGAAGATTTTCAAGAAGAAGTATCTGAAGGAAATGAAACCGGGTGCGGTGTTCGTGGACGTTGCGGTTGACCAGGGCGGCTGCGGTGAAAGCACCAGAGTCACCACCCATGACGATCCGATTTTCGTGGAAGACGGTGTTGTCCATTACTGTGTCGGCAATATGCCGGGTGCGGTTCCCCGTACATCCACGATTGCGCTGACCAATGCAACGCTGAAGTACGGTCTGCAGATTGCGGACAGAGGACTTGAGCAGGCCTGCCGTGACAATCATGTGATCTATTCCGGTGTCAATACATACAACGGACACCTGACGCATGAAAAGGTTGCCGAAGCATACGGAAAGTGCGCATACACGGACCCTAAAACACTGTTCTGATACACAGCGTCTCATGATACAATGAATTCAATTATGGGACGCAGAAAACAGACATTCATCATCGCTCTGATCATATCTGTACTGTGCCTTGCCGGTACAGATATTTTTTGTGCACTTCCGGTACATGCCGAGACAACGACGGATACCGTATCGTTCTGCGATGACTGGCTCTTTCTGAAGGAAGATGATGCTTCGTTCTCTGATCCTGCTTATGATGATGCGCAGTGGCAGCGCGTGGATATACCGCATGACTGGTCCATCACGGAAGCCTTTACGGAAGAAGGGGAAGCCGAGAGCGGTTTCCTGCCGGGCGGCACGGGATGGTACCGGAAACATATAACGTTTGATCAGGAAGATGCCGGCAAAACGGTGATAGCGGAATTTGACGGTATTTATATGAACAGCACGGTGTGGTTCAACGGTGTATGCCTGGGTACACATCCGTACGGGTATACATCCGCTTCCTTTGATCTTTCACCGTATGTCCGTTTCGGCGAAGACAATGTGCTCAGTGTGCGGGTGGAGAATACCCAGCCCAACAGCAGATGGTATTCCGGCAGCGGCATGATCCGTCCTGCTCACTTACATGTACTCTCACAGGCCTATATACTTCCGCACAGTGTGTATGCGGAAGCACAGGATCTCGCAAAGAAATACACATCCTCCGTATCCGTGCACGTAAATGCGGATATCCGCAGTACGGCAGAGAGCAGTGTGCAGCTCAGTGTAAAACTGCTGGACAAAGACGGAACATCCCTCGGACAGGCAGAAAAGAATATCAAAATCAAAGCAGGGACTGCTGAAACTGTGCAGCAGACGCTTTCCGTGTCTTCGCCGCATCTCTGGTCACCCGCTGATCCGTATCTGTATACGCTTGTATATGAAGTCAGGCAGGACGGGGTTCTCCTGGACAGGAAGGAAACCGCCTACGGCTTCCGCTGGTTTGCCTTTGATGCGGATACGGGCTTCAGCCTGAACGGTGAGCCGCTGAAGCTGCAGGGTGTATGCCTGCATCATGATCAGGGTGCCCTCGGTGCCGTCAGTGATCCTGCGGCCATCGGCAGACAGCTGGATATTCTGAAGGATATGGGTGTCAATGCCATCCGTTCCACCCACAATCCCGCTTCGGAGGAACTGCTGCGTCTGTGTGACGAAAAGGGCTTCCTGCTGATCGATGAAGCATTTGATACCTGGTACAATTCCAAGAACCACAATCTGAATGACTACGGTGCGTATTTCAGCGGCACGATTGCGGCTGACAATGCTCTGCTGTACGGACAGGAAGGCATGAGCTGGGTGGAATATGATGTGAAGGATATGGTGCGCAGGGGACGCAGTCATGCATGCGTGATCATGTGGTCGCTCGGCAATGAGATTCTCGGCAATATCGGCGGCGATACTTCCGGGTATCCGCAGGCAGCTGAAGATCTCTGTAAATGGGTCAGGGAACTTGATGAAGAAAGACCGGTTACGATCGGTGACAATATGATCAATACAAGCAACCCCATTGCTGAAGCTGTCAATGAGGTGCTGATAAAGTACAACGGTGTGATCGGCTTCAACTATGCACTTCCGGAAACCTATGATGCCCGCCATGAACAGTATCCCGACCGTGCTCTGTACGGTTCGGAAACGGCATCTGCGTACGGATCAAGAGGTGTATACAGCACCTTCGGCATCAACCGGGAAACCTATCAGATCACTGCATATGACATTGCCCATGTGGAATGGGGCACAACAGCCCAGGATGCATGGCTTGCGGTCATCAGCCGTGATTTCATTGCCGGTGAATTCATCTGGACAGGTTTTGACTATATCGGTGAACCCGAACCGTGGAACGGTATGACGCCGGGTTCGGTTACAGGGGCAGGACCGGTTCCGCGCTCATCCTACTTCGGAGTAATCGACACGGCCGGCTTCCCCAAGGATTCTTACTATTACTACCGCAGCCAGTGGAATCACAATGATACGACGCTGCATATCCTGCCGGTATGGAATCCCGAACAGATCTCATACAGTGCGGACGGCACCGTGCCGGTGGTTGTCTACAGCAATGCTCCCTCAGTTGAGCTGTTCCTGAATGACGTATCGCTCGGAAGAAAGTTTGCGGAAACGGTTGAAACGGAAGCGGGCTTTGCCTACCAGCTGTATGAAGGCGAAACAGCTCTGCAGTGGCAGGTTCCGTACAGTGAGGGAACCCTGCGGGCTGCGGCATATGACAGTGAGGGAAATCTGATTGAGAGCACCGTCGGACGGGCACAGGTATCCACACCATCAGCTGTGTATACAACTGCGGCGGAAGCGGACCGTACGGTTCTGCGGGCGGACGGCAGGGATCTCTGCTATGTCAGTGTTATCCTGCAGGATGAAGCGGGCAATGAAGTGACCGGAGACGAGAGGCAGATCCGCTGTGTGCTGGAAGGTCCCGGTGTGATTGCAGGAAGCGACAACGGCTCACCTGCAGATCTTTCATCCTTCCGCGGTGTTTCCGATACCGAAGCGTACCGTGATACCTTCAGCGGCAAGGCGCTCTTTATCATCAGAGCAGGCCGTGAAGCAGGCGAAATCCGCATTACCGTATCGTCGGAAGGCTTGCAAAGTCAGACTATTCTTGTTACAACAGAAACTGTAGAAACCAAGGAAGAAGAAGCGCCTGAAGTCGTTCCGGAAGCTCCGGAAGAGGAGATCGATATGCTTGAATATCTCAGGAATAATTGGCTGGTATTGCTGCTGTATGCTGTATTTATTGTTCTGCTGATCGGATTCATCCGTGTGCAGATCAAGAATTACAAACGCGGTGATTTCAAAAAGAAGAACAAGTGGTAAGCATTGGGGGAAAGGGAGATCATGATGGCAGTTCTGGAAACAATTGAAGAAATACTGTATACAGCCGTGGAGTTTTCCGTCATCCTGCTGGAAGCGTTCGGGGTGATCATTCTTGTTTATACTGCTGTACGCGGATTCTATCAGTGGGCAAAGAAAGGCGTCGTATTCTACCGTGCGGATCTTGCCAGAGGCATTTCCACGGCGCTGAGTTTCAAGCTCGGCGGTGAGGTGCTGAAAACCGTTATCGTGCACTCATGGCAGGAGCTCGGCATGCTGGCGGCGATCATGCTGCTGCGGGCGGCAATTACACTGCTGCTGCACTGGGAAATCAAAAACGAAACCGAAGGTGAAACAGCCTGAGCAGTCCGGAAGGACTGCTTTTTCGTGGAAAATTACATCCCGTTCCGAAAGATATGCTTGAGGAATGGTGGAATGAAAAGACATGAACTGACTTGTCTGCAGAAACAGGAAGTGGAAGCCGGCAAAGCGCACGGACTGCTGGAAGAGGAAATCCGTGTATACCGGAAGAGACGTTACAACTATCTGCAGATGCGGGAAATCCGGCTTGGTTTTGAACAGGGGCTCTCCATGCATGACATACGCAGGTATGCGCATTTCTGGATGCCTTATACAAACATGCGTGAAATGCGGATCAGACTGAAGGAAGGCGACCGGGATGCCGTGCCTGTTTATCTGCCCGGCGGTATTGCGTTGGCTGAAGCGGCGGTCCCGGTGATGATCGTGCTGGTCTCGCTGCTGTCGCTCTCCGCAGCACTGCGCATTGTGCTGAGTCCGGTGCCGGAGATCACACTGGCTGCCGATTCCATTGTCCTGCAGTGCGGTGAAGAATTCCGTCCGCAGGAGTATGTATGGGCAAAAGATGCGGATGCTCTGGTTCTGCCGGAGGGTTTCCGGGCTTTCAGACCGGGTGAATACCTGGCTGTTTACAGAATCATGAAGGGACATACACCGGTAGAGAAGACCATGCGTGTCATTGTCCGGGATACCGAGGCACCGGTCATTACCCTGAAGACACAGGAGACGGAGATCAGCGATACCGATGACTTCAGCTGCCGTGCATATCTGCAGAAAGCAGAGGATGCGGTGAGCGGGGATCTTTCGCCGTATGTCTCCTGCCGTACACAGACGGACAAAGAAAGCGGGGATGCGGAGGTGATCTACAGGGTTGCGGACCGTTCCGGAAATACGGCAGAAGCACTGCTGACCGTGCATATACGGAAACCGGAGCCGGAAAGCGGTATAATGGAACCATGAAGAAACGCATCAGGGAGCTGCTGTTTGTTATTCTGACAGCGGTTTGTGCAGTGGCTGTGGTTCTGCTTGGCAAGGGGTATATCCGCAGTGTGCAGGTACAGGAAAACCTGCCGGTGGAGAAAGCAGTCACTGTCTATACATCCGGAAAGGATTATGTTTCCTTTGAGGAACTCGATCCTGATTTTGTGCATGCCGTGGTGGCTGTTGAAGACAAACGGTACTTTGAACGCAGCGGACCTGATTTCATTGCCATGTGCAGAGCCATATACAAGAATCTCCTGTATAAACGTCCGGTGGAGGGCGGCAGTACGATTCCCCAGCAGATTGCGAAGAATCTCTGGTTTGTCGGTACGGAGCGCGGTCTTGATGAGAAGATTGCGGAAGTATTCCTGATGGGAAAACTGCAGGATAAATACACCAAAGAGGAGCTGCTGGCTCTGTATGCAAACATGAATTATTACGGAGACGGATACTGGGGCATCGGCCAGGCTTCCCGCGGGTATTACAGCACGGGACCGGATCAGCTCAGTGTTGCCCAGGCAGCGATGCTGGCAGGGATACCGAATGCACCTGGTATATACCAGCTGTCCACGGGACATGATCTTGCCGTGCAGAGACAGCGCAAAGTGCTGCAGAGAATGCTGGCAGAGGGATACCTCACGGAAGCAGAGTATCAGGAAGCACTGAATGAAGCAGTATAAAAGGGAGCTGAGACTCCCTTTATTTGTTCCAGTCCAGTTTTCCTTCCAGCCCGTCCGTCCAGTATGCATGCAGTCCGCCGATGCCGGTGGTATGCATCTTTGTATCAGTCTCTTCTTCCAATAACCAGACAGCTTCCACGAAACTGTCAGGATGATCCTCACGCCATTTCTCCAGCAATGCTTCGCCATCCTGCACGGAGAGAACAAACAGTGCCGTGGACAGGGCATCCGCATCAGCCGCATCTTCCGTGCATACGGTGACGGAACGGCAGTGGTCTGCAGGCATGCATGTCTGGGGATCAATGATGTGATGATATCTTGTTCCGTCCGGGCCGGTGTAGCAGCGCTCATAATCGCCGCTGGTGACGACGGCACCGCTGCCTGTCCATTCAACAGCCGCAAGCACACCGCTTCCGTTGGGATCCTGTATGCCTATGCGCCAGGGTTTGCCGTTTTCCTTTTCTCCCAGCATGACCACATTTCCGCCGGCAGATAATACACACTGCTCAAAACCTTCTTCCGCAAGACGCTGTGCTGCTTTTCCGGCTGCGTAGCCTTTGGCAATCCCGCCAAGATCCAGTGAAGCATCGGGATCACTGATGAATACAGTGCCTGCTTCCTCATCAATCTGTATACTGTCCCAGCCGGTATGTGCCGCCGCTTCCTGTAATACTGTATCATCCGGAATCTCACCGGGTTTTCCTTCTTTGTTGGCTGCCAGACCTGCTTCTCTGGCATTGTGCCAGATCTGCAGTACGGAACCCATCGCAGCGTTGAAGGCACCGTCCGTATATGTGTAATACTCTTTGGCTTTCAGCAGGACATCGATGACTTCTGTGGCTGTTTTAACAGGTTCTTTGCCGGCCATGGCATTGATCTGGTATATACCGCCGTCATGTTCATTGTAGATGTCAAACATGGCATCATAGCGCAGGAATTCATCACGCAGTATTTCCTCTGCCTGTGCATACTGGTCCGAGGGAATATTCTGCAGCAGGATGACAGTATCAAAACCGCAGTCTGCGCAGAGAACAGACTGTGTACTGACCGGTGTTTTCTTCATACAGCCGCACAGCAGAGCCGTGCAGAGAAGGGTTGCGGTTACTGACTTTTTCATCGCTGTTTATTGTATCACGCGCTCTGAAGCACATACACAGAAACAATGGTATAATAGAGCCGCATGTAAAGGAGATGGTCTGCGGTATGCGTTTTCTGGTAGGAGTACTTGTGATAGCGGTTCTGGCGGGTATTTATATCTGGGCACTGCAGGCAAACCGGAGAACACCGGTGCCGGAAGGATGCGAGCAGGACCGTGCAGTCTGCGGAACCTGTTCACTGGCACAGTGTCCGGTGAAAGCCATCGGTGACATGGCTGCGGAAACAAAGAAAAAGAAGTCATAAATCACGGAAGTCCTCTGCGGAGGATTTTTTTTGTGGGATGCGCTGTCTTCCGGCAAACATAAAGGGCGGAGGCGCAGTATGAGAAAAAAGATTACACTGAAATTATTTCTGGTTGGCGGACTGGCGTCGGTGCTGCTGTCATTGTTAGCGGCAGGCTTCCAGCTGTGCATGCGGCTGAAACTGAATCTGCGTACCACATATGTGGCAGCGCGGACAATTCCCCCGCGTACACAGATCACGGAAGCAGACCTGACCGAGCTGCAGATACCGGCGGATTATCTGCTTGATTACACGTATACGGATAAGGAGGACATCGTAGGCAAATACACGGAGATCCAGGGGATGATCCCGGCCGGTTCCGCTTTCTACAAAAGCATGCTGTACAGAGAGGAGGAGCTTCCCGATCATCCCTCCACCCAGCTTCGCAGCGGACAGGCAGCCTACACGATGGAGGTGGATCTGGCAAGGCTCGGCGGTACGGTTGTGCCGGGACAGAGGGTGGATGTGTATTTTGCGGCAGAGCGGAAGGATGCAGGGGTGCTGACCGGCTGTCTGATCCGCAATGTCCGTGTTATTGCCGTCAAGGATCACAGAGGTATAGACCTTGACCGGGAGGACAGCAGCGGAACACCGTATCTGGCCGTGCTTGCTGTGCAGCAGCAGGACATCAGTCTGCTTACACTGGCGGAAGAAGTCGGCAGTGTGCGGATGTTTACGTCGGATGAAACATACAGCAGCGATCTGGAAGCTTCCAGGGCTGAGGACTCACCGGTTCTCGGTTACCTGTATGAAGCGGGCGGAGCGACCCTTAAGGATGCGGTATGAGGAGGAGTATGAAGGAGAAATACGGAAAATGGCTGATGGCCGGAATGGCGGCTGTCTGCACACTGCTCAGCGGCACGGCGGTGCAGGCTGAAGAACCCGGGGATCTTGATATTGAAGGCGGCAGTGAACTGGATTTCAGTGCGGAAGGCACCGAAGTGACAGAGACGGAAACCATCCCGCTGCTGGCTGCTCCGGCAGGCGGTAAGACAGCTGAATTTGCATATACAGGATCGGTGCAGAAGTTTACGGCACCGCAGACAGGTCTCTATACGCTGGAAGTATGGGGAGCGGAAGGCGGCAATTCCCGCGGCGCGGGAGGAGGCGGCAGTGCAGACGGCGGCAAAGGCGGCTATGCAAAGGGAACTGCCGAACTGAAGAAAGGAGATGTGCTGTATATTGCGGTCGGCGGCAAGGGAACAGACGGTCTTGTCTCCGATGAAACGGCAGCCGGGGGATTCAACGGCGGCGGTGATGCGAAGAGTCTGAATGTCCCTGCGACATGGACATCCGGCCGTGAAGGCGGCGGCTACATCGTCATGGGTGCAGGCGGAGGTGCCACCCACATTGCCACTGCGGACGGGACATTGTCTTCCCTGGACGGAAACCGCGGATCCGTGCTGCTTGCGGCAGGCGGCGGAGGCGGTGCAGCGGCTTATATCTGGTGTCATACCGGAGGTGCAGGCGGCGGTGAAACCGGCGGGAACGGAGAAAATGCCGGCGGCGGTGTGCTGACCGGAGGCAACGGCGGCACCCAGTCCCAGGGAGGCACCCTCAGAACGGCAGGCAGTTTCGGTCAGGGAGGTTCTTTCCAGGAAGAACTGCTCGGTGAACCCGGTGCAGAAAGAATGATTCCTACCGGTACCGGCGGAGGCGGCGGCTGGTTCGGCGGCGGAGGCGGATACATCTACGGCAACGGCGGTATCTGCGGAGGCGGCGGTTCCGGATATACCGGAGGAGTACAGAACGGTGTAATGAAGAACGGTGTGCAGAGCGGCAATGGCAAAGCCCTGATCAGCTGGATTCCGCTGACATCCCTGCGTATCCGCTACGTGGATGAAAAGAACGGCAAAGAGCTTTCACCCGCATATGAAGCATCCCTGGCTCCCGGAACGGCGTATGAGACCGTATCACCGCAGGTTGACGGATATCTGCTGAAGAAAGCGTCCCAGAAGAAAATCACCGGCACGCTGAACAAGGATACCGCCCTCGATGTGATGTATACGAAACTGCCGGCTCCGGTTAAAAGAGCGGACAGGGAAGGCCCGCTGTCGGCAGGAGATGAGCTTGGCTATACCATCACCGTTGAAAACCCTACTGCTGATGAACGCATGTTCACCGTTACGGATACAATTCCTGAAGACACGGAGCTGCTTTCCGAAGGCGGCGCATCCGCTGAAAACGGAACCCTGACATGGAATCTGAAGATCCCGGGCGGAGAGAAGCAGGAGGTATCTTTCAAAGTTAAAGTGACCGGTGCCGGTGTGATCCGCAATACCGCGCAGCTGAAGGCAGAGCATATCACGCTGTCTTCCAATGAAGTATGCACCGGTGTGTTCGGCAGACCGGACAAGCGTGTGCAGGATACTTCCGGCAATGATCTGAATGCAGGCATGGTCGCAGGCGGCGATACGCTGGTATATACGGTATCGGCGTACAATCCGGCTGAGCAGGAGGCTTCCTTCGAACTGCGGGATACCCTGCCGCCGGGAACAGAAGTCCTGGAAATCGGCCAGAACGGTGTGAATGAGAACGGCACGGTTGTATGGAAGGGAACACTTCCGCCCATGCAGGAAACCCTGTTCACCGTTACCGTAAAGGCATCCGAAACAAGTGAAGGCACCATGCTGCGCAATACAGCAGTGCTGAAGATCGGTGAAAAGGAACTGGAATCCGCACCGGTCACAACCGCCGTATTCGCAAAACCGCAGAAGAGCATACGGGATACGGAAGGCAATGATGTCAACGGGAAGATGGTAAGTCCCGGCACCGATCTGATCTATACCATCCGGATGCGCAATCCCGGTGAAGAGCCGGCTGTCTTCAGTGTCTTTGACACCGTTCCCGAAGGACTTGTCATTACTGGCATCAGCGCTGAGGGAAGTGCAGACGGACAGAATGTTTCCTGGCAGTGCAGCCTTGAAGCAGGGGAAGAAAAGGAGCTGCAGATCAGTGTGCGTGCGGATGAACCCGGTGTCTACTGGAATACGGCATATGTACAGATTGGCAGTCTGAGTCTTGAAACCAATCCGGTATCCGTAACTGCCGGCAAATCTCCGTTCAAGCAGGTGCTGGATGAAAACGGCAGTGATGCGGAAGGTGCAGTCTTCTATACGGCCCAGAACAGAACACTGACATACTGCATTACGGTCAGTAATCCCGCTGAGGAAACCAAGCACTTCACCATCAGCGACACTCTGCCGCAGGGACTGGTTTTCATCAGTGCCGACAACAGCGGTTTCCTGGAAGACAGAACGGTGTACTGGGAAACGGATATTCCCGCCGCTTCATCCGTAACCGTATCATTCACGGCCGGACTCGATGATGCCTGTGCGGAATGCGATATCGTCAACACAGCGCACATTGACTGTGAATACTGCCATGCGGATTCCCCGGCTGCACGTGTGCATCTTGCGGAAAATCCCGAAAGCACAGCGGTCAGCGGTGATATTGCCTGGCATGATGAAGATGACTACGACAAAATCAGACCGGAAACCGTCACCGTGAAATTGCTCGCGGATGGTGCAGAAGCCGGCAGTGTGCAGGTGAAAAAGGACAGTGAGGGGAACATGCGCTTCTCCTTCGGAACGCTGCCTGTGTATAAAAACGGAGTGCCCGTGACATATGAGGTCAGGGAAGATGTGCCGGCAGGATATGAAGCCAGCATCACTTCCCAGCAGCGTAATTTCACGATTGTGAACAGACACACACCGAAGAAACCGTCACCGACACCATCCGCTGCCCCGCAGAAACCGGCAGAGCCGACTCCGTCCGCTGCTCCGCAGAAACCTGCCGAACCGCAGCCCTCTGCTTCTCCGCAGGCGCAGAAGACGGTACAGGTGAAGACATCCGCCAGACTGCCGAACACAGGAGATTCATTCCATGTGATGAAGTACATACCGCTCCTGCTGGCAGGGGCCGGACTGCTCGGATATGCTGTATGGACGCTTCTGAAGGATCCGGCATAAGACACAAAAGAGGACCGTTTTCACAGCGGTCCTCCGTACAAAGAAAAAGTCCGCATCTCTGCGGACTTTCACAGCTTTAATGGGGCGATCGATGGGACTCGAACCCACGAAATGCTGGAGCCACAATCCAGTGTGTTAACCAACTTCACCACGACCGCCATAAAGCTTTATTATTGTAACTGAAACTTTATAGCAATGCAAGATGTTATAATGCTTTTGCTGGAAAGGTTTGTAATGGAAGTTCTGATCGGCGGAAAAACGGTTCCGGTGGAGATACAGCGCAAGCGCATGAAGAATATGTACCTGCGCGTAAGACCGGACGGCAGTATCTTTGTGACCTGCCCGTACCATGTGGATGAGCGCACGGTGCGGGATTTTGTGCTGAGCAGGGAAGCCTGGATTCTCAAGGTGCGCCTGCAGCAGGCCAGAACGGAGGTAATCAACCGTGAAGGGGTCAGCGGCCCCATCATATACTGGCTGGGTGAAAAGAAGTATGTGCGGTATCTTGAAGGCAGCAGGGACAGCTGTGAGATCGACGGCGATATACTGACATTCAGGCTGAAGGAAGAAACGGATGAGCGCATCCGCAGAACTTTCCGGAAGACGGCAGCCAGGGCCCTTGAAGCAATGATTGCGGAACACCGGAGTGAATGGGATGAAAAGATCTGCATGCCGGCCGGTATCCCGTATCCCGAAATCAGTGTGAAGTACATGACCAGCCGCTGGGGTGTCTGCTATCCGTCCAAACACCGGATTACCCTGAGCACCAGGCTGATCCACTATCCCGAGGTATGCATGGAAGCCGTGCTTCTGCATGAATACGTGCACTTTCTGGCCCCGGATCATTCCGACCGCTTTTACCGGTATGTCTACAGATTCATGCCGGACTATGATATTTATGACAAAATGCTGAAGTGAGGTGAGGGCAGTGAGATATGAAGCAGATATTCAGTCAATCGGTTCATCGCTGTTCAAGGAAGGTCTGTGGGCATTCCTGTTCAGCACTGCAGCTGTATGGATCATTTCCACGGTGCTGATCCGGATTCTGCGCAAAGCCTTTGAGGTGACTGCCAAACGGCAGGGCAAAGCACAGGAAACAGCCCTGATGTACGTATACAGAACGCTGCGGTTTATCATCTGCGCTATCGGTGTATTTGTCGTACTGTCGCAGATCACACCGCTGCAGGCAATGGGCAGCACATTGCTTGGCGCAACCAGTGTGCTGGCAGTGATTACAGGTCTTGCGGCGCAGGAAACCTTCGGCAACTATATCAGCGGTTTCTTTCTTGCCGTATACCAGCCGTTCCATATCGGTGATCTGATCACGATACCGGAAAAGAATATAACGGGTGTGGTGATTGACATGACCTTCCGCCATACGGTGATCCGGACCTATAACCAGACCCAGATGATCATCCCGAACGGAACCCTGAACACGATGATTATAGAGGATCTGAGCGGTCCGTATTATTCGAACTGGATCGAAGTGCAGATTGCCTACGATGCGGATGTGGAGAAGGCAAAGAATATCATCGAGAATATCTGTGAAGCCTGTGAAGGATGCCTGGATCAGCGCTCGGATATTGAACGGGAAAACGATGTGCCGTACGTAACCGTGCGTCTTTCTGCCTTCGGGGACAGCGGTGTTACGCTGCGCTTTGCGGTCACTTCACGCAGTCCTTTGGAAAATGCCAATGCCTGCAGTGAAATCAGAGAACAGATCCTGAAACGGTTTGCGGAAGAGGGTATTGAAATCCCGTATCCGGTGCGCACGGTTGTCGTAAAAAAGGAAGAAAACTGAAAACGTTTTCAGATGTAACAGGAGGAATTACGGCTTTCACAAAGTTTCACATTCTTTTCGGTTGAAGTATAACCGGAATTCGGTACAATATAGTCAGAACCAATATTATTTAGATTGGAGTTGACTATCATGATGCACAAGACGGTTTCTGTTTTCATTGTACAGAGCCTGCCTGCTGGAGGGGAGGAACTTCTTTTCGGCGGGGATTTGCGTCATGCAGAAAATTGTTTTTAAGATGGATGCACTGTGTCCATCTTTTTTATCCCATAAGCCATAAAAACAGGAGGTAATATTATGGATCAGATCAATCAGGAATTTTTCGATGCAGCAGCGAGAGGCGACTTTGAAAAAGTCTGTGCGATGGTCTCCAAAGGCGCAAATGTAAACATTGCCAACGGTGACGGCCGTACAGCTCTTATGAGAAGTGCAAAACGCGGTTATACGGACATCGTACGCTATCTGCTCGATAACGGAGCTGATACACGGGCAAGAGACAAGAACAACAAAACAGCTTTGATGGGTGCAGCCAAGAAAGGTCACCTGGATATCTGCCGTATGCTGGAACATGCCGGCGCGCAGGTCAATGCTTTTGACAACAAGGGACGCAACTCTCTGATGAGAGCAGCTCTTCTCGGTGAAACAGAAGTCGTTGAATACCTGATCAGCAAGGGTGCGGATGTCAATGCCAAGGATGAACAGGGCAGAACCGCTCTGATGGAAGCAGTCAATGCTTATAAAGCTGATGTCATCAAGCTGCTGGTTGATGCCGGCGCAGACATCAACGCTACAGATAACCGCGGATGCACAGCGCTGATGAGAGCTGCATACATCGGTTATCCGGAACTTGTCAAATTCCTGCTTGAGCATGGTGCTGACAAGGAAGGCAAAGACTATGACGGCAACATGGCAATCCATTATGTCCGTAAGGAATGCTTTGCGGACCTCAAAGATATTCTTGCGTGAAGAGGGGGCTGATGACATATGAGAGATTATCTTGCGAATGAAGTACGGAACGTTGTTGTGCTGGGACATTCCGGCGCAGGCAAGAGTTCTGTTGTGGAAGCCTGCATGTATTACACAAAGGCTATCGACCGTTACGGCAAAGCAGGCGACGGTACATCCTTCCTGAACTATGATGCAGAAGAAGGCAAGAGAGGCCTGTCCTGCTACTGCCATCTGGCACCGGTTGAATGGAAAGACAAGAAGATCAACTTCATTGATACACCGGGTTACATGGACTATGAAGGTGAAGAAATCACCGGTCTTACAGTCGGTGACAATGCCCTGATCGTTGTCAATGCCAAGGAAGGCATTGAAGCCGGTACAGAGAGAGCCTGGAAGGAAGCAGTCACCAAGAGACATCTGCCGACGATCTTCTTCATCAACAAGATGGATGATCCCCAGGCTTCATTTGAAAAGACTTACAATGAACTGCGCGCCAAGTTCGGCAACAGCGTTATTCCGTTTGAAGTTCCAATCGTAGAGAACGGCAAAGTCATCGGTTCCGTCAACGTACTGCGTAACAAAGCATGGTACTATGATGACCTCAAGACACCGAAGGATGTTCCTGCGGAGATGGCCGACCAGGTTGAGGAATACTACAACGAAATCGCTGAAGCAATCGCTGTGGGTGATGATGAGCTGATGGAGAAATTCTTCGAAGGCGAAAAATTCGAAATGCACGAAGTCGCAAGAGGTCTCAGAATCGGTGTCCGTTCCGGCGACATCCGTCCTGTATACTGCGGCAGTGCTGACAAGGCTACAGGTATTGAAAGAATCATGGACCTGATCACCGAATACTTCCCGAGCTATGCGGAAAAGGGCCATGTACATGCAAGAAACCCGAAGGGCGATACACTTGATCTTGAAACAAACGAGCACGAAGCACTCTCTGCATTTGTCTTCAAGACAATCATTGACCCGTTCGTAGGACAGATTTCCTACCTGAAGGTTATGAGCGGTGTTCTGAACTCCGACTCCCAGGTTTACAACGCTAACAAAGATACAACTGAAAAAATCAGCCAGGTCTATGTCATCAACGGCAAGTTCCAGGTCGGTGTCGGCAAACTCTTCACCGGTGATATCGGTGCCGTCGTCAAACTCGGCAGCACTGAGACAGGCGATACGCTCTGCACCAATGCAAAGGTAGTTGAATTCGATGCGATTGACTTCCCGGAACCTAACCTCGGTTATGCAATCTGGCCGAAGACAAAGGCTGACGAAGACAAGATGAGCGTCGGTATCCGCAATATGTGTGCTGAAGACCACACCATCCGTCTGGTTAAGAATGCTGAGACACATGAGCAGGTTCTCTACGGTCTCGGTGACCAGCACATTGATCTGATTCTGTCCAAGCTGAAGGCGAAGTACAAGATCGATGTCACAACCACTGTTCCGACCATTCAGTACCGTGAGACAATCACGGGTAAAGCGGAAGCACAGGGAAGACACAAGAAGCAGAACGGCGGCGCCGGCCAGTACGGTGACGTCTGGGTACGCTTCGAACCGACAGACAGCGATGAAATGGAATTCGCAGAGGAAGTCGTCGGCGGTGCTGTTCCGAAGCAGTACTTCCCGCCGGTAGAGCAGGGTCTGCGTGAATGCATGGAAAAGGGCCCGCTGGCCGGATACAAGGTTGTCGGTGTCAAGGCTACACTGTTTGACGGATCCTATCATCCGGTAGACTCCAAGGAAGTTGCCTTCAAGGAAGCTGCCCGTCTGGCTTACAATGCGGCTATGCCGAATGCCAAGCCTGTTCTTCTTGAACCGGTCGGCAAAGTCACTGTTGTGGCACCGGAAGAATTCACCGGTACACTGATGGGTGACCTGACAAAGAGAAGAGGTTTTGTGCTTGGTGTGGAAACCACTGATGACGGTGAAACCAGACTGAATGCGGAAGCTCCGATGGCAGAGATGCTGACATATGCGAACGAACTGCGTTCCATGACACAGGGCCGCGGTAAGTTCACAATCAAGTTCGACCGCTATGAACCGGCTCCGCGTGATGTAGCTGAAAAGGTCATCGCAGCCGCAAAAGCCAAGAACGAAAAGTAACATAAACTGATCCGGGGCTGCCTGTAAAGGCAGTCCCTTTTCTCTTTTCACACACTGCCTTCATTGCAAAACCCTGCCTGCTGGGATACAATAATTAAGCATTGTGCCCGTGTGGCGAAATCGGTAGACGCAGCAGACTCAAAATCTGCCGGCAGCGATGCCGTATCGGTTCGAGTCCGATCATGGGCACCATAAAAGACTGTTCGCATGAACGGTTTTTTTGTAGGAGGGGAACACAATGATCAAGCCAGGCTGTATGGTCCGTTATATCGGAGAGGATCTCGTTACTTACAGAACCGGAAAGTGTTATCTGGTTGTCGCATATGATGAAGAACTGGATATGTACGGGGTAATGTCCGAACTGGATGAAGCGTACTACGTGGACGGGGAATGTCTGGAAGAACTGCCTGCAGGAACAGAAAAACAGAGCAGATCATCCGAAGCCTGAAAGTATTTATCTGTCTTTTATTGTTAAATTACAGAAAGACTCTGCTAGACTGAATATCAGATATGAATAACGAAGTATACAGAAAAACCATGAAGCTGAGTGCTGCCAACATCGACCAGGTTTCCGATTATGTTGCGGGTTACCTTGCAAGGATCGAGGTTGAGCGGGAAACAGCCCTCAGAATACGCCTGTCGCTTGAAGAAGCTTTGCTGCGCTTCCATGACCGGTTTACGCCGGAGAAGGAATTCACGGTCTTTATCGGACCGAAACTGCGGCATTACGAGATACAGATTGAACTGGCAGATGCAGCCTACAATCCGCTGGTCAGATCCAATGATGAAATGGACAACTGGAGCAGTACGCTGCTGACAGGTATCGGTCTCTTCCCGCATTACAGTTATTCACCGGGCAGAAACTTCCTGCGTCTGGTTATCCCGCGCAAGCACATGAATTCCGTGCTGAAACTGCTGATCTTTATCGCCATCGGTATTGTCGGCGGTCTGCTCGGCAAAGCGCTGCTGTCAGAGGAAATCATGACGGTCATCATCAACAGTGTACTGACACCGCTCTCGGATCTCTTCACGAGGATGCTGAATGCACTGTCCGGTCCGCTCTCATTCCTCATGGTTGTCATAGCAGTCATGAACCTGAGCAGAATCCGTGAACAGGGTGCCGACAGCAAAAGCATTATCGTCCGGTACTTCGTGATATCGCTGATTACCGCGATTATCGCTGCAGGTCTTTCTTCCGGTATTATGCCGGTGCACTATACCGGCAGTACCGTGACTTCCAAAGTCATAGAGGAAATCCTGGATGTCTTCTTCAGTGTCATGCCGAATGATATGGTTGTTCCTTTCATGGAATCCAATACCCCGCAGCTGGTATTACTGGCCCTGGTGTTCGGCAACGCACTGGCACTCCTGCAGCACGAAACCGACACCCTGATCCGTTTCACCAGACAGGCATACAGCGTAGGCCTGCTGATGGCGGAATGGGTAAGCCGTTCGGTGCCGTTCTTTACAGCCGTGCTGCTGATGCTGGAAATCTGGATCGGCAATCCGGAAATGTTCCTGGGTCTCTGGAAATGCGTACTGCTGTATCTGTTCCTGACTTTCAGTGCAATGATGGTTTCGCTTGTGCGGGCTTCCCTGCAGAAGAAAGTCAATATACCGCTGCTGATCCGGAAGCTGAAGAAATCGTTCATGAAGACACTGCGTACGGGATCCCTTGATGAAGCATTAACCTCCATTGAAAACTGCTGTGTGCGTTCCCTCGGCATTGATAAACACTTTGCCGGTGCCGGTCTGCCTACGGGTCTTGTCCTGTACATGCCGGTCAGTATCATCGAGCTGATTGTCTTTACGATCTATATCGCCGGAGTATTCGGCATGGAAACATCCGCAGTATGGTATATTCTGCTGCTGTTCCTGTCGGTTGTTCTCTCGGTTGCGGCTTCTCCGGTATCCGGTGTATCGCTGCTGTCATTTGCGGTTGTATTCCATCAGCTGGGTATCCCCGGCAGAGCCCTGATCGTGGGTATGGTGATCGATATGATTCTCGGTCCGCTGACGACGGCAGGCAACCAGATGATGCTGCAGCTGGAGCTGCTGATGCAGGCTGATCGGATCGGTCTGGTGGATGATGAACTGCTTCATGCGGATAATACGGAATCTTCTGCAGTTGGTGATTGAAAATTGCCGTGAATACGGTACAATAAGCGCAGAGCATGAAGCTCATACGGAATGCTGAAGCATTCTCCCACAGTATCAACAGGTTTTAGCAGTGCAATTGATTGATTTGACCATGAAGGTCTGGACAGCTCAGAAGAGATGCCGCAGACCTTTCTTTATTACAACAGGAGGAGACCAGATGAAAACACTTTACCTTGACTGCGGAATGGGTGCTGCCGGTGATATGCTGACAGCTGCTCTGCTTGAACTGATGGATGATCCCGAAGCGGTTATTGCCGAACTGAATTCCATCGGTATTCCGGATGTACAGTTCGTAGCCGAGAAAACTGAGAAGTGCGGCATTACCGGAACCCATATGCATGTAGTGATCAACGGTGAAGAGGAAGATGAGCATATGCATGACCATCATCATGACCATGCGGACATGGATGTGCATGAACATGTGCATATGCATGAAGAAGAACATGATCATGAACACCACCATGACCATGACCATGACCACGAGCATCATCATGACCACGATCATGAACATCACCATGATCATGAACACGGCCACGGCCACAGTCATTCCCACGCCAGCATGCATGGCATTGAGCACATTGTCAAAGATCATATGCATCTGCCGCAGGAAGTGCAGGACAGTGTGCTTGCTGTATATAAGCTGATTGCGGAAGCAGAGAGTGAAGTGCACGGTGTATCCGTGGACAACATTCACTTCCATGAAGTCGGCACAATGGATGCGGTTGCGGATATCACTGCGGTCTGCTATCTGATGCATAAGCTGCATCCCGACCAGGTGCTTGCTTCACCGGTGCATGTCGGCAAGGGAACAGTCAGATGCGCGCATGGAATCCTGCCTGTGCCGGCTCCGGCAACTGCTCTGATTCTGAAGGGCGTACCGATTTACAGCCGTGATGAAATCAACGGAGAACTGTGCACACCGACCGGGGCAGCACTGCTGAAGACGTTTGTGTCTGAGTTCCGCACTATGCCGATTATGTCTGTTGACCGTATCGGCTACGGTATGGGGAAGAAGGACTTCCCGATTGCCAACTGTGTGCGGGCAATGCTCGGTGAAACAGAGGACCGGCAGGAACCTGTTTATGAGCTGAACTGCAACGTGGATGATATGACGGCGGAGGAAATCGCTTATGCGACCAATGCTATTCTTACCGGCGGTGCGCGTGAGGTATTCACCACATCCGTCCATATGAAGAAGAACCGTCCCGGCACACTGATCACCGTCATCTGCACGGCTGATACAAGAGCTGAGATGGTCAAACTGATCTTCAAATATACAACAACACTCGGTATCCGTGAGACTGCGGATAACCGCTATACACTCGAAAGAAAGATCGTAAAGGTCAATACGGAATTCGGGGAAATCCGCCGCAAGGATTCCTTCGGATACGGCTCCAGCAAGTCCAAGTATGAGTATGAAGATCTGGCAGCTATTGCTGAAGAGAACAACTGCAGCGTGGCAGAGGTGCGCAGCAGAATTATCAAAGGGGAGTAAAGGGTAATGAGAAATGATATTAAAAAGCTGACACTGGCAGCTATGTTTCTGGCCATTGGTCAGGTTCTTCCGTTTATCACCGGTCAGATTCCGGAAATAGGGCGTATGCTTTGTCCGATGCATTTCCCGATCCTGCTGTGCGGATTCTTCTGCGGCTGGCAGTATGCGGGTCTGGTCGGATTCATCTGTCCGCTGCTGCGGTCTGTGCTGTTCTCCATGCCGGCGATGCAGTCAGCCATCGGAATGGCATTTGAACTGTGCGCATACGGTATTGTTGCAGGTCTGATGTCAAAGAAACTCGGCACCGGCAGTCTGAAGAATATCTTCATTGCCTTGATTACTGCCATGGTGGCCGGACGCATAGTCTGGGGTCTTGCCCAGATGGTGATCCTCGGCATCAGAGGCACCGGTTTCACATTTGCGGCATTCCTGGCAGGCGCAATTACCAACGCCATTCCGGGTATTATCCTGCAGCTGATTCTGATACCGCTGATTGTCAATGCACTGAAAAAGTACACAGCTTAACAAACAGGCCGGATTGCATGCAGTCCGGCTTTCTTTTACAATAGATGCATATGAGAATACTGGTGATTGATGCACAGGGCGGCGGCATCGGCAGACAGCTGATCGCGTCCCTGAGAAAAGAATTTCCTGAAGCATATATCATGGCTGTCGGCACCAATGGTGCAGCGGTCGGGAATATGCTGAAAGCAGAACCGGATGAAGCAGCGACCGGCGAGAATTCCGTAGTAGTTGCGTGCCGGAGTGCGGATTTCATTATCGGTCCGCTCGGTATTGTGATTGCGGATGCCATGCTCGGAGAAATCACACCGCTGATGGCGCAGGCGGTCGGACAGAGCAGGGCAGTGCGTATTCTGATCCCGTTCCGCAACTGTGACAATGTCGTGGTGGGACTGGAGAACAAACCTGCCGCAAAGCTGATCGAAGACGCTGTTGCCGAAGTGCACAAAGCACTGCAGCAGAGGTGAATATGAGCAAGTATACGGATAAAGCAAAACAGCTGCGGGCTATGACGGTTCCGCATTACAACTGTGCGCAGGCGGTCATTGTACCGTTTGCGGAGGATCTCGGCATTGATGAAGAACTCCTAATGAGGATGGCAGCCAACTTCGGCGGCGGTATGCGGATGGCATCTGTCTGCGGATCTGTTACGGGTGCGGCAATGGTGCTGGGACTGTTCGGCATGAATGATACAGCCAAGCTGAACGAATACTACCGCAGGATGAAGGAAAACCACGGCGGTTTTGTCACCTGTGCAGATCTGCTGAAACGCTCAAATGAAATGGGCATTCCCCGCAGGGAACACTGTGACGGCATTATCTATGAAAGCATCGGTGTGGTGGAGGATATCCTGCGCAGTGAGGGACTTCTGCCGGCTGAATAAGCGTTCCTGTTCGGGGACAACATGATATAATAAGGCACATAACGGAGGCTGATATGGAACAGTTGGAATTTAAATTTGATACACAGCTGCTGATTGACGGACATGATCTTGATGAAGATGTGATCCATGATTATATTCTCGAACACTTCAAGGGCGACTGCCTGCTTGTGGTCGGTGATGATACACTGATCAAGATTCACTTCCACACCAATGAGCCGTGGCAGATCCTTGAATACGGACAGTCCATCGGTGACATCTATGATGTAGTCGTGGAGAACATGCAGCGTCAGGAAGAAGGTCTGCAGGGCTGATTCCTGCGGGATACAGACCACGATGAAAACTGTGAGGAAGATCTCTTCACAGTTTTTTTTGTGCCTCAGTATGCCAACGTACATTATGCATAAACAGAAAAGAAGACCATGTGTATGCCATGATCTTCTAGAGTATTACGGTCAGTATACAGTTGATGATGAATGTGATGATGCACAGGATTACACCCGGTGTTGTCAGCAGAATCTTCCAGAGTTTCCACTCGGTTGCGCCATAGCGGACAATGTTTGTCTTTGCTTTCTTTGAGAAAATACTGAAGGCGCATATGACGTAGACAAACACGATCATGATCAGCGGGATAAAGAACAGATTGCCGGGGATGACATTCAGGATCCACAGGAACAGCGACAGGGCAAAGTTGATGCGGAAACCCGGACGGATCGAATGGTACTTCAGAGTAGCCAGAGCGAGGTACCAGCCGACGAAGAATCCCGATACGGCCCGCATCATATCCGGCTGTGCAAGTGCATACAGGACAGCTGATCCCAGGACACCGAAGTATCTGCCGTAATGGCCGAGCTGCCGCTGGATGGTTCCGCGGAAGATATATTCATCGCAGTGCGGACGTATGCATACGAAGAGGATGAAATACAGGATGTTGTTTATGATATTGGTTTTTCCGTTGAAGGATCCCAGGAAGTCATATGTGGAAGTACTGCTGCTCATGAAATAGAAGAGACTGGAGAAGGACACTGCAATGAGTGTGATCCCGATGCCGAGACAGATGATGGACAGCCACTGTATGCCGGCCAGTTTCGGCATTTTCATATAGTCCCGTATATTCAGATGCAGACGTTTGCTGACACCCGGAAAGACAAGATACCGGAATATCAGAGCCAGCAGAATACCGGCCGTAAGCGTTGCTGTCCAGACGTCAAATCCGAAGAACAGCTGCGGATAGTAGCGGTACAGCAGGCCGGAGCATTCACGCAGAATCATATTCAGCAGAATATAGAAAAAGAGCGGTACGCTGAAATAACTGATCTGCTGCTTCGCCTGCCGCCGCGTTATTACTTTGGGCTCAGAAGAAGTCATTTTATTTTATCTCTCTTTCTGTCATCGTGTGACAGTTCAATTAAAAATATACTGCCGTCATTATACCATGACTGCATGTATAATTACAGACCGTGGTTCCGGAAGATACCGTCCATGATCTGCGGGTAAGACTCTAGGCTGAAGTTCTGCCGTGAACTGTATTCCGTACCGCAGTCCGCAAGATATCCGTGCAGCCATACACCCATGCAAACAGCCGTGAAAACATCACATGTCATGGAAAGCAGTCCGGTCAGAATACCGGTCAGAAGATCACCGCTGCCGGCCTGGGCAAGGGCCTGGTTTCCGGTCTGGTTGATATAGAAATCACCGGAAGGGGAAGCCACTACGGTATTCGGCTTTTTCAGCACAACGATGCACCGGTTGCGCTTGGCAAAATCAAGTGCGGATTCAAGGGCATGGTCTTCCACGTATTCCTTTGTTTTGCCGGAGATGGCACAGAACTCACCGATATGCGGAGTCAGGATCACCGGGGCTTTGGCAAAGCGCAGCACCCAGGTATTGTGCTCAAGAAGCCGCAGTGCTTCAGCGTCCAGTACGATCGGGCATCTGGCTGTCTGCAGAACAAGATCCAGCACCCTCTGCCGGCACGGGAATCCCACGGCGCCGCTGCCCCAGCAAAGCGCACTTGCTTCACGGATGGCGGGCTCAAGTACCTGTGACCAGTTATGCTGATTGAGCGGACGGAAAACAGGTGTCATGAAGTGGGAAGCCGCAATCGTATAGATCTCTTCGGGAAGGGCAGCCGTGATGTAGGAAGCACCGACGGTTTTGGCACCGGTGATATTCAGACACAGCGCACCGGCCATTCCCCAGCTTCCGCCGATCAGCAGTGTTTTGCCGTATGTTCCTTTGTAGGCATTTTCTTCCTTGCAGGGGAAACTGCGGAAGAACAGATCCTCATCCATCTCATGACATTTTGGCTTGATCTGATGCGGCAGACCGAGCGGAAGAACCCGTACTTCTTTGAATGCTCTGTGGTTCTTGCGCATGGCATGGAACGGCTTCAGACAGTCCAAAGCAAGCGTTACATCTGACTTGATGCAGTCGGAATCACAGTGTCCGGTATCCGCTTCACAGCCGGAATTGATATCAATGCTGTAGATGAATTTGCCGCTGGTATTGATTCTGCGGAAGAGTGCCTTCAGATCCTGGGAAAGTGTTCCCTTATAGCTGAAACCAAATACGGCATCCACGATCACATCGCATTCCTTCAGTGCCTGGCTGAACTTTGCGGCCGGAACGATTCTCTCTGCCGGAACCTGTGCATATGCCTGTTTTGCTTCGGGAGTCGCCGGTTCGGCAACGGCAAAAACACGGGCATGATCAAGGAGGGAGGCAATGACATATCCGTCTCCTCCATTGTTTCCTTTACCCGCAATAATCAATATATGTTTCCCGGCAGTATCTGCGGCGATTGCTTTCGCAGCCGCTGTGCCTGCTGTCTGCATCAATTCGTTGGCAGAGAACCCGGAAGCCTGTTCAATTGCTTTCATTTCCTGACTGGTTACGATCATGAGCACGGTCTCTTTCCTGCAAACAGCATATCATGATTCCGCGGTTTTTTTGCAAAATATTGGAACCCCGTATTTTTCGCGGTGTAAGTATGCATGAATGCCGGAAGACCTGAAATTCCCTTTAAAAAGCCTCATTTGAGTAATCGCTTACATTGCAAAGTAATGCTGTACAGCGAAAAAACAGTGCTATAATGAGATAGTATTACTAGAGGAGGATATGAAATATGCCAGCAAAGAAGACTACTGCTGAAGCAAAAACTGCAAAGAAAACTGCTGTAAAGGAAGAAAAGCCTGTCAAGGCTGCTGCTAAGACAACTGTCAAGGCTGTTAAGGAAGCACCGGCAAAGGCTGTCAAGGAAGAGAAGAAGACAGTTAAGGCTGCTGCTAAGAAACCGGCTGCCAAGAAGCCTGCTGCTAAGAAAGCACCGGCTAAGAAGGCTGAACCGAAGCCTGAAGTTGTCAAACAGACAGTACAGAAGTACAAGGATGTTATCAACTGGAAGAAGTGGGAAGCTCACCACATGAACTGGCTGTACATTGAAGTCAATGCAGGTGATCTGATGACTGAAATCGAAGCAGGTGTTGATAACCTGAATACATGCTGTGCAGCAATTCTTGACTGCATGCTCGAAGGTGACGGCTTCATCGTTGAACCGAAGGAAGCAGATAAGGTATCTTCTTCCCTGACTGTCCGTTACTACTGCGATAACCTCAGCGAGGACCGCAGAAAGTATTCTGAAGTCAACCACTAAGCAGATTATACGGAGAGTCTCCGGAATTCCGGGGACTTTTCTTTTTGCTGTGTAAGCGGCTAGAATAGGAACAGAACGGAGAAGGAACATGAAAAGAATTGTGGTAATTACAGGAGCGTCAAGCGGCCTGGGACGTGCATATGCTGCCCGTATCAGTGAAGAACTGAAACCGGATGAAGTATGGCTGATTGCCAGAAGAAAGGAACGTCTGCTGAAGCTTGCGGAAACCCTGCCGGTGAAGGGTGTGCCTGTCGCCATGGATATAACAGACAGAGGTGACATGCAGGCACTGAAGGAAAAGCTGGCGGCCGAGAATCCCGATATCGTGTGTCTTGTCAATGCGGCCGGCATGGGCAAAACAGGTGATGTCAGGGAACAGACACCGGAGGAAATCACTGCCATGGTTTCCCTGAACTGCACGGCACTGGCGGAGATGACGTCACTTGCACTGCCGTATATGAAACGCGGTGCCTGGCTGATCCAGGTAGCTTCCATTGTTGCTTTCCAGCCGATGCCGGGACTTGCCGTATACGGTGCGACCAAGGCGTTTGTGGAGCGCTTCAGTGAAGCCCTGAAGGAAGAACTGAAGGAAGACGGCATCCTGGTGACATGCGTATGTCCGTACTGGGTCAAGGATACCGAGTTCATCGGCATTGCTTCAGAGAAGCATGAACAGTACCGTCTTAAGCCGCTTTCATTGAAAACAGCACAGGTCATTGAGGATACGGTTAAAGCGGTCCGCAGAAACCGCATGATCTGCACACCGGGCATCGTTTCTACATTTGCCAGAACAGCCTCAAAGATCGTACCGGATCAGCTCATCATGAAGCTTCTGAATCTGTACCGCAAGAAATAACAAAGAGGCTGTAACAGTTGAAAAGCTGTTATAGCCTCTTTTGAATTGGTAAAATGGAGATATGAAAAGTGCTAATCAAGTACTAGCCCTACCTGATCAGCGAACATATTATAATGCTGTTCAGCTGGTTATGCCAATCGA
>JAFUCL010000066.1 GCA_017459725.1 Solobacterium sp.
AAAAGATATTTCCACGGGTGTCAGATGATTGATAAATTCCTGATTGATCAACATATTCTCTACCTCTTCATAGCCAGAATAGTCCTCTTTCAGGTTTTCGGTGTGCAGTTTATAGTACATCAACTATTTCTTTGAAAAGAACGTTGTGTATAAAGCATTTTCCTTTTGTACGAAGCGCATATATACGGTATAGTTTGGGTGGAAGAATCGGAGGAAATCATAATGAAGGTACTGATCGGTTATTTCGTTACGGAATCCAACGCCAACGTACAGGAATTTACGGAATGCAACGACTTTGACATTGCCTACGGAGAGGACTGCCTGCGTAAGAGTCATGTGGCCGATGTGTTTGAAGAAGCGGGTTTTGATGTAATCCCGTCTATCTACGCAAGCGCGGGTGCGGCCTCCCTCATCTCTAAGGATTCGTTCAGAATGATCGAAGGGAAGTTCCTGGAAGCAGTACAGGATCATCTCGATGAGATCGACGGTATCTGGCTGATGCTGCACGGTGCCGGTGCTGCCGAAGGAATCGGTTCTGCAGAACATCATATTCTGCATGAGATCCGGAAGCTGACCGGAAAGTACCTGCCGATTGCGGTATGCTGTGATCCCCACGGCAATCTGACGGAACAGTATGTGCATGAATGCACATACCTGCGCAGCTACAGAGAAAGCCCGCACACCGATTCCATTGAGACGATGCGCAAATGTGCCAAGGAACTGATTGACCTGCTCAGACACAGACAGAATATCCACGCTGTTTACCGCAAACTGCCGCTGCTGTTTGAAGGCGAACAGAGCGTATCATCCGATGAACCGGTGCGCTCCATCAACCGTTTCATGGATGACCTGGAACGTGATCCGCGTATCCGCAGCTGTTCATGGCATGTCGGCTATATCCGTCAGGATGCCGATTATGTCGGTGCAGGTATTGTCGTCGTACCGCAGACCGGTGCTGACCAGGCATATGCCGAGGAAATCGCCGACAAGCTGTATGACTACGTCTGGGACAAGCGTCATGAATTCCACTACACGGATCCCACCGCATCCCCGGCTGAAGCTGTAAAGACAGCCCTGGCAGCGGAAGGAAAACCGGTATTCGTTACCGACAGCGGTGACAATGTTACGGCAGGTGCCTGCGGCTGGAACACGGTTCTGCTGCGTCTGGCCATGGCAGAGAAATCCGACAAGAAACTGCTGTTTGCGAATATCTGCGACCCGTACACATATGCCCAGCTCAAGACAAAGCATCCGGGTGATGTCGTAAACATCAGACTTGGTGTCAACAGAGACCTCAACAGCACACCTGTAAATCTTGAAGTAACAGTCCGTTACCAGGGCGAGCTGAGAGGCTATATGCAGTATGACCATTACCATGTGCCCGGCAACTGTGTACTGGTATCCGTCAACGGTATGAACATTGATATCAACATTGCGGATTACCGTACGGTTATGTGTGAAGAACACCAGTTTATCGCTGCCGGCATCAACTGGGATGATTATGATGTCATCTTTGTAAAGATGGGATATATCTTCCCGGCACTGCTGGAAAAGAGCGCATCCCACATCATGGCCCTCACCGACGGAACAACAACGCAGGATATTCCGCATATCCGCTTCCGCCGCATCATGAGACCGATATTCCCGATTGATGAAATCTAGGAGGAACGATGTATCAGTACGATGAGATCGTATTGAAGAAGGTTCCGCAGCCGCGCATAGATCACCCGGAGCACCCTGTGCCCCTGCGTGATGAGACCATAGCAGAGAGAATGGAAAAAGTCAGGTCCCGCATGATTCATGCGGGACTCGATTGTCTCATCGTCTATGCCGATCTGGAGCACGGATCCAACTTCGAATACTTAGTGGGTTTTCTGCCCCGTTTTGAAGAAGCACTGCTGGTTCTGCACAGTGACGGCAGAGCATATTTGGTGCTTGGCAATGAGAACCTCAACAAAGCATCCAAAGCAAGAATTCCCTGTATCCCCGTGCATGCCCCATACTTCTCACTGCCCAACCAGCCCATGGAGAACACCGGATCCTTTACGGATATTCTGCGTAAAACAGATATAGAAGGAAAGAAAACGGGACTGGTCGGATGGAAGCTGTTTACATCAAAGTATGAAGACAATACCAGACTCTTTGATCTTCCGCACTATATCACTGAAGCCGTATTCACACTATGCGGCAGGGAGAATGTCACCAATACATGCGATATCTTCATCGGCAGAGACGGGGCGAGAAATACCAATAACCCCAATGAAATAGCACACTATGAATTCGGCGCATCCCTGGCCGGTGACTGTATGCTCGATGCCATGAACGCACTGAAACCGGGTATCAGCGAAATGGAGACAGCCGACCGCCTGAACCGGTACGGACAGAGAAACAGTGTCGTTACCATAGCAGCCTTCGGGGAACGCTTCATCAAAGCCAATATGTATCCGACCGGCAGGAAACTGCAGACAGGCGATACCGTATCGCTGACCGTAGGATACAAGGGCGGACTCTCCTCCCGGGCAGGCTATGCCGTAAAGGGACCGGAAGAGCTTCCTGCAGAAATACGTGCCTATACGGATGTACTGGTCAAACCGTACTTCACGGCCATACGGGCAATGCTGGAAAAGATACACACCGGTATGACCGGCAGTGAGCTGTATGCGCTGATCAATAAAGTGCTGCCCAGGAATACATACAACTGGAAGCTGAATCCCGGTCATCTGACTGCGGATGAGGAATGGTCCATGTCACCTGTATATGAGAACAGTGATACGGTGCTTTCACCGGGTATGCTGTTCCAGACGGATATCATTCCCGGACTGCCCGGTTACGGCGGTGTTTCGGCGGAGAGCACATTCGCTTTAGCAGATGCATCCCTGCAGGAAAGAATCCGTCAGGAATATCCGGATCTCTGGCAGCGCTTTGAAGAGAGAAGACTGTATATCAGGGAAACACTGGGTATACAGCTCAGTGATGAAGTGCTTCCCATGTGCAGTACACTGGCCTATCTCAGGCCGTATCTGCTGTGTGATGAAGCAATGACTGTTACACAGAAGTAAGAAAACAGGGGGGACAGGATGCTGTACAGAATCGGTGACGTTTCAAAACATCTGAATATTTCCGACCAGATGATCCGCTATTACGAAAAGTGCGGTGTCATCCATCCGGTGCGCTCCGGAGACGGCAGGTACAGGTATTATTCGGAGATGGATATCTTCCTGCTCTTTGAGGCAATGAAGTACAAGGAGTGGGATATCAACATTGCGGATATCGGCGGTATGATCGCGGATGATTACTACGACAAACTGATATCCAATCTGGAAGCCTTCACCGGCAAACTGAATGATGAGATCAGCTACAAGCAGATTCTGAAGGAGAGAACGGAAACCGTCCGTCACCGCCTTAAAATCAGCCGCTATAATACGGACAATGTATGGGTTGATACAGTTCCTGCACATTATCTGTACAGTCTCGGTACATCTGCAAGAGATACATACGAAATAGCGCAGTTTGATCAGCGCATGGCAGAGATTGTATATTCCTCTAGGTATATTTCCTTCTTTGATCCGTACGTTGAATATGAGGGTGACAGCGGTATCTGGTGGTATATGATTCCGCAGAAGTATCATGATTTACTGCATGTCCCTGATTACGGAGAGTACCGGTTCGAGGAAGAGAAGCTTATGTTGATGTCAGTCATTGACATGGGTGAACCGGGCGAATTCAATGCCTCCAGATATACGCATCTGATTGAATACGCAAAGACGCACCACTACGAGGTAACCGGCAAAGTGCAGGGCATCCTTGTAGGGCGCGGTATCCAGGACAATCAGTTTGTGCGGATGATGCAGATCATGGTTCCGGTCAGAACCCTGTAACGGTTACAGGGTTCTTTTTTCTGGATAACGGGAAATACTCCGGATACGCTGATGAAATCACGCTTTTTTCCTGTATTTATGAGCTGTTTTCCGGGGCTTGACTCTGTAATTGTTATATTTCCTACACTGGTATTAAAGAAAAAAAGAAGGAGATCATTATGATTACAGAGCTGTTCAAACCGATGAATATCGGCAACTGCACCATTCCGAACCGTCTTGTTGTTCCTGCCATGGTCGTCAATGTCTGTACGGATGACGGCTTCCTGACCGACCGCTTTGTCAAATATCATGAGGAAAAAGCAAAGGGAGGCTGGGGTCTCATCATCACTGAAGACTACGGTGTCAGCGCAGACGGCCGCGGCTACACCAATATCCCGGGTCTTTGGAAAGATGAACAGATTCCCGCCAATAAGGAATTCACGGATCTGATCCATTCCTACGGTTCCAAGATCTGGTGCCAGATCTATCATGCCGGCAAGCAGAAGATGCCGAATGTACCTGGCCAGGCAGTAGGTCCTGCAGCAATCAAGGATCCTCTGGCAATGAATATGCCGAGAGAACTGACCGTAGAAGAAATACATGAGATTGTAAAGGATTTCGGCTCCTGTGCAAGAAGAGCAAAGGAAGCAGGCTTTGACGGTGTGGAAATCCACGCTGCTCACGGTTATCTGATTGCGCAGTTCCTGTCCTTCTTCATCAACAAGCGTACGGATGAATACGGCGGATGCTTCGACAACAGATGCAGATTCTTCGATGAAATTTATGCGGAGATCAGAAAGAATGTAGGTCCTGATTTCCCTGTAACAGTACGTATGTCTGTCAATGAATATGTCACCGGCGGCAGAACGGAAGCAGAAAGCTATACACTTGCACGTCACTTTGATGAACTCGGTCTTGATGCAATCCACGTATCCAACGGTGCATATGCATCAGACGGTGAACACCATGTCATCTCCAACATGTTTGCGGACAATGCATTCAACACGGATGCGGCTAAGCAAATCAAGGATCTGGTATCCTGCCCGGTTATCACCGTAAACAAGATTCATGATCCGCATATGGCAGACACCATGATCAAGATGGGCAAAGCAGACTTCATCGCCATGGGCAGAGAATCCCTTGCGGATCCGTACTTCCCAACTAAAGTAAAAGAAGGCAGATTCGATGAGATCAACTACTGCATCGGCTGTCTGCAGGGATGCGAAGCTGGTGTACTGGCTGACCATGTTACCTGCCTTGTTAACCCGAGATGTGTCAATGAAGTGGAGCATGACCTCTCACCTGCAGCAGTTAAGAAGAACGTTATGGTCATCGGTGCCGGTCCTGCCGGTCTGATGGCTGCCAGAACAGCTGCCAAGCGCGGACATACCGTAACCGTATATGACAAAGATACACACTTCGGCGGTGCTTTCCGTTCCGCTTCCTATCCGATGGGCAAAGGTATTCTCTCAACCGTTATCTCCGGTTACAGAGCACAGTGCGAACATCTGGGTGTTTCCTTCAGAATGGGCTGTGAAGTAACAGAAGACCTGATCAAGGAAGTCAAACCGGATGACATCATTGTCGCGACCGGTTCCAGACCGCTGATGCCGAATATCCCGGGTATTGACGGTAAGAATGTAGTTACGGCAGAAGATGTTCTCTACGGTAATGTGGATGTGAATCCGGGACCTGTCGTTGTCTGCGGCGGCGGTGAAGTAGGCGGTGAAACAGCAGAATTCATTGCCCAGACAAACCGTGATGTAACGATTCTGGAAATGAAGCCGGCAATCCTCTCCGATATGTTTGTCGTCAACATGATTTCCCTGATCAACAGAATCTATAAGCAGGGAATCAAGCCGATCACCAACGCAACAGTCACGGCAATTACGGAAAACAGTGTTTCTTATAAAGACGCTGAAGGAAATACAGTTACTATCCCGGCTGATACGGTTGTCTCCGCATTCGGCTACAAAGCTTACAACCCTTTGCAGAAAGCAACAGAAGAGAACTGCAGTGAAGTATATACGATCGGCAGTGCTGTAAAAGCAGGCAATGCACTTGTAGCAATCAGAGAAGGCTACCAGGCAGGGCTGAAGCTGTAAGCAAGAATACAATTGAGGTGTACAAAAGCAGGGCGGTATGCATGGCATACTGCTCTGTTTTTCTATTATGAAATCAGGAAGATCTGTACCTGGTCATAGTAGAAGTGACAATAGTTCAAACGATAAGATAAAGAGGTCAGGATCACCAGATGTTCCTGGCCTTTCTGTTCTGTAGGCATACAGTCAGAACGGCC
>JAFUCL010000008.1 GCA_017459725.1 Solobacterium sp.
ACGAGCTTTTCTGCGCTTTCATTTTGCTTTGTACTTCCATTATATCTGTCATTTCTGCTCTGCATAGGTCCTTAAGACATTAAAAACTCCCCTGACAAAGGGAGCTTTCATCTAAAGGGAACCTTCACTTAAAATTGACCCCGGAATTCCGGCTGTGCCTCTACTGTACATAAAGCATGAACCCGTAATGATCATCCGAGAAGATACAGCTGTATCCCGTAAAGTCATCGCGGTACGGCCTGAATACTTCATTGATATAAGGGAAGTCTCCCTGCAGAAGATCATCCACAGCCGCATCATACTGCTCTTTGGTGCCGAACTGCAGGCAGATATCCGTACCTGCTGTCCGTTCATACTGCGTCCTGAGTGACGTACTGACCGCTTCACGGTCGTAGGTATCAAACCGGCAGCCGGTCAGTACACAGTATTCATATGTTTCTTCCGTACACACCGGATATGTGAAGGCAATCCGGTAACCCGAAGGATCCTCAGTCCTGTCATCCGTAAACAGACGGTGTCTCAGATACAGCTCACTGTCATCGAAACAAAGATCGAAGTGATTGAGCCGGTCGGAATACTCTGTTTCTATGCCGGTCTGCGGATCAACGGTTGTGATCTCTGCCCAGGTCGGATCCACCCAGTACCAGTCACCGTCAAGACGCACACAGTTCCAGGTATGATAATCCGTATTCCCATAGGCATCGGATGCTTCACCGGTCACATACAGACACGGGATGCCGCTGCGGTCGCAGAGATATTTCAGAGCACCTGCATATCCTGCGCATACACCGCGGTGATCGAGGAATATACTCCGGATATCCTGGCTGTTCTCTGCGGATTCATCGTAGACTGTCCGTTCCGCCAGTGCTTCATAGTAATACCGGAGCCTGTCATAGGCTGAGATATACTGTTCCGCTTCTGCCAGAATGATATCTGCTGCATCCGCGATTCTCTCTGATACGGCTTCCGGATCCTCTGCTGCAGCAAGCAGGGTCAGCTCAATGCCGACCACGGGTCCTTCCGCATCCTGAATCTGCGTCATCGTATAGTTGTGCAGCCACCAGAATTCCGGATGATCCTGTCCGAGTGCAGATACTGCCCGCATAACATCCGTATATGCCGTTTCCGGTATCTCCACGGTATCCATGTAAAGCTGTGATGCCTCCAGCACACGGTCATAGACCGTCTGCTGTGTCTCATTGAGCTGATCACGGAAATATCCGGAGAGCCGCTCCGGTTCCTCTGTTGATGCAGGCACCGGTACGGACGCTGCCGTCTGCACCGGCGGTGTGCTTGCCGCAGGTTCCGGAGAAACCATCGTTTCCTCCTTCTTCCCGCAGCCCGCAAAAGCCAGAAGCAGACACAGAATCATCAGTTTTTTCATCGTATTCTCCTTCCGGTCTGCACCGCAGGAGCGGCTGTACTAGATAAGGAAGTATTTCAGAACGAACAGAACCGCAAGAATATACATCAGCGGTGAAATGCCCTTTGTCTTCTTTGTGGCAAGATGCAGAACAACATAAGTGATGATACCGAATGCGATACCATCGGAGATGGAGTATGCAAGACCCATCATTGTAATGGTGACAAAGCAGGGAATTGCATCGATCAGATCTGACCAGTCAATGTCCTTGATCTGCTGCATCATCAGGAAGCCGACAACGATCAGCGCCGGTGCTGTCGCAAAGGACGGTACAGTCAGGAACAGCGGAGAAAGGAACAGAGCAGCCAGGAACAGCAGACCTGTTACACAGCTTGTCATACCCGTACGGCCGCCTTCGGAAATACCGGAGGAAGATTCAACGAATGTGGTAACGGTGGAAGTACCGAGGCAGGCACCCAGTGTTGTACCGATCGCATCAGCGAGCAGGACACCCTTGATACCCGGCAGGTTACCGTTCTCATCCAGCATCTGTGCCTTGGACGCACAGCCGATGACGGTTCCCAGTGTATCGAAGATATCAACGAACAGGAATGCAAACATCATGACAATGAAATCACCGAAGTGCGATGTAATGAAGCCGAAATCAAACTTGAACATTGTCGGTGCCATGGATGCCGGTGCGGAAACAATCGCTGAGGGAATCACAGAGTAGAAACCCATTTCAGGATTCGGGACATACAGACCGACCAGCTGGCAGATAATGCCGAGCAGCCATGTGGCCAGGATACCGAACAGCATATAACCCGTTACACCTTTGATCAGCAGGAATGCTGTGATTGCAACACCGATCAGTGCCAGCACAACCGTGATGCCTTCGGTGAAGAATGTACCGTTGGCAAGCGCACCCTTGAAGGAATACAGGGAAACCAGCGTGGAGGAGTCAACGATCAGATGCGCATTCTGGCAGCCGATGAAGGCAATGAACAGACCGATACCGCAGGAGACAGCCGTCTTGAGAGGTCTCGGAATCGCATTGAAGATTGCTTCACGGACATTGGTTACAGACAGAACAATAAAGATAATACCTTCCACCAGGACAGCAGTCAGCGCAACCGGCCAGTCATATCCCATGGAACCGCAGATCGTATATGCGAAGTATGCGTTCAGACCAAGTCCGGCAGACAGTGCAAACGGCTTGTTGGAGAGCAGCGCCATTGCGAAGCAGGCAACCGCGGATGCAATCGCCGTTGCTGTGAAGACAGCACCGCGGTCCATACCGGAAGCGCTCAGAATCGAAGGGTTCACCGCCAGGATATACACCATGGTCATGAAGGTTGTGAGACCGGCAACGGTTTCAACTCTGGTGCTTGTGCCGTTCTCTTTCAGCTTAAACAGATTCTCTAACATAAGATTCCCTTTCCTTCAGTTAAAACAGAAAGTCTCCCGCCCCCATTGTTCAGTATGTTTGCGGAAGACTGCTGCCGTAACTTTCTGCACATCTATATAACTACATGCAGGATTCATACATTATACACTTATTTGCCGGAATATTTGCAGATTTCCGCACTGCCTCCCGCATACATCCGTTAAGAATTTTTAAATTGACATCGCAACCTGCCGGGTATACAAGTGAATCTGACGGGGGAAACAACTGATGTTCACACAACTGCACGAAAACAGAAATACCGGATCCATACTCTTCAATGCAGGACTTGCGGCACTCAGTCTGTTTGTCAACGGCTTCGGCATCTATCTGACAATCCAGGCAAACCTGGGCGTAGCGCCCTGGGACATTCTGAATCTCGGGCTTTCCAAAAGCCTCGGCATTCTGTACGGTGATGCGTCCGTTGCCGTATCACTGACAATCCTGCTGATTGATATCCTTCTGAAGGAACCGATTGGTCTGGCAATGTTCATTGATGCGGTCGTAGTCGGCAAATCCGTTGATTTCTTCAATTGGCTCGGGCCGGTTCCCAAATGCGGCTCCCTGCTGACCGGGGTTCCGGTGCTGCTGGCAGGCCTTGTCATCATTGCCTATACCCAGTACACATATATGCTTGCTTCACTGGGCTGCGGGCCGCGGGATACCCTGCTGGTTGCCCTGGCAAAACGGGCAAAAGGGATTCCCATCGGTGCCGTCAGTATTGCCCTGCTGAGCACTGCCACGCTGATCGGGTGGCTGCTGGGCGGACCGGCAGGCATCGGTACAGTCATCTGTGCACTGGCTTCCGGACCGATTATGCAGATGGCTTTCCGCAGTGTGCACTTCGATGCCACCCGCGTAAAACACCAGCAGATCAAGGATTCCCTCAAAGTCATCTTCTCACATGGATAAAGAGGCTGTAACAGTTAAGGAATGGTGAAACATTCTGAGGCTGGAAAACAGCCTCTTTTTAGATTCATTCAAAGCGAACATCCAAATGAAGCCAGCCAGAGTGAAAAGATTTCATTTCAATGGCGATATTCAAGAGAT
>JAFUCL010000131.1 GCA_017459725.1 Solobacterium sp.
CTACCTCTTCATAGCCAGAATAGTCCTCTTTCAGGTTTTCGGTGTGCAGTTTATAGTACATCAACTATTTCTTTGAAAAGAGCGTTAAATTAAAAAGAAGCTTTTCAGCTTCATTTTTTCATAGTTTGAATATACTTTTTCAGCATTCCTGCCCAGTCTGTCTGGATGATATCAAACCCCATCCGTACAAGACCTCCCCAGCCTTTGTCAAAGCCTTCCGCAATGGCCACATTATCCCCGAAAGGTCCGCACTGGTAATGTTTGTCCAGAATACTGATTGTTTCCGCATTCACGAAGGTCAGCAGTCCCTTTTCCCGGCAGTACGCAAAGGTATCCGCCGAGACAAGTTCATCGTCTGTGCTGCGGAAGAGAAGCTCCGCTGCCACCGTGTTGATGTCATACGACAGTGTATCCTGCAGCTCCTGTACGGAAGAGACAATCGGCATATACGGGATATCCGGACCGTTCTTCTCCAGGCAGGCAAGCAGTTCCTTCTCGGCATGGGATTTCAGCAGAATGCGGCTGTGATCACGCTCATTCAGCAGAGCGATCATCTCCGGCCACCAGCGCCAGCTTCTGTCGATATTGATAAACGAGTCACTGAATTCATCCAGTATATCCGTCAGTCTGGAAAGATGCAGACCGCTCGGCATATCCAGCCAGTTGTACATCATCAGCTCATCAATCTCGGCAGATGACAGTTCAAGGATACTGCGGTCAAGATGCAGTACATGTCCCTCCTGGTTGTCATGGAAGACGTAGAAAACACCGTCTGTGCTGCGGATGACATCCAGTTCCAGGATATCAGCTCCCTGCAGCAGTGCCGCTTTGAATGTCAGCGCTGTATTCTGACACAGATTGCCGCCGCAGGAACCTCTGTGAGCCGCCACCAGCACACCGTTCTCTGCTGCCTTTTGAAACAGATTCTCTCTCATATTACCTGATCCTCACTGCCAGAGCCGTATTGACAGCTCTTGCCATACCGGCCGGATTGGAAGCACTCGTTGCCGGTCTGTTCAATTCCATGAATATGCCATTGACGGAAATACCCAGCAAGGCAGAAGCACCGCCGTCCACATTCATCAGTTCCCTGATATCCGGATACAGCTTCCTGGCGGCCGTGCACATCTCTTTGTAATTTGCGCCTCTGGAACCGGGATAGCGTCCGTCAATGACCATGATGATCAAGGAACCGTCTGCCCGCTGTCCGAGGGCCGTACGCGGATGCCGCACCGGTTTCTCCACGGCTGAATCCTGCGTCTGCACACTCAGCGGACACATCCAGCCTTCCCGTTCAAGGTCCTGCATGGTGAACTCCCTGCCTTCGTGTATCAGCATCATGCCGCCGCCGTATGCCGTCCTGACAGAACTCAGCAGCGGATCATCCAGATGGATCCTGACCTTAAAACCCGTGTAGCAGTAGCCATTCTCATCACCGACCGGCATATCCAGCACGCCTTCCCGGAATGAGAGCACTGTGCCGATACACGGAAGCAGCACACTGCCGTGCCGCACTGCAATCACCTTATCCTGCACAAGCACGATATTCACTCTGCCGTGACCCACTTCTTTTGTATACTCACTGCCGCCTTCCTCACCCATGCTCAGATACGGAGTGTAGATGATCAGATCACGCTCATCATCAAATGTATTCACACATGTATCATCGAATACAAACTCTGCCCCGCTGACATTGACATGCCCGTGGCGTATCTCCGGATGTATGAACACATACGATCCGTCTTCACGGATACCGAAACATGCCTTGCGGTACAGCGGAAAGCTCTCGGTGTCAGCCGTCTTCATGTAATCGAGATGACCGCGCTCATTCCCCAGCTGCTCTTCCGGTCTGTCATGGCGCTGCTGATTATACAGCATCAGCAGTTTCGGTGTCATAAAGAACAGGAAATTGGAAAGCACCCAGTCACCGTCCTGTGAACGCATGATCTGACGCAGTGAGGATGTCCCGTCTCCCTGTATGATTTCCGTACTGCTTCCCTGCGGCAGGCACACGGTGTGAACGATCATATGGTCTTCCGCTTCACTCTCCGCACTCACTTCCGCAAACGATCCGTCAAAGCATACCCGCCTGTATGTCACATCCGGGAACTGATTGAAGTATGCCTGCAGACGGGCTTGTTTGTACTGTTCCCAGGTATCACCCGCAGCTGCCGGCAGGGCAATCCGCCTGCCCAGATCTTCGTAGATATTCACCAGATCATCCGGATATGTCCTGCGCAGCTCCTGCAGACTCATTCCGTAAATACCTTCACCGTATTCCTTCTGCAGCTCATACAGCTGGCTGAAGGTAAGCTCTGAGGGTTCATACAGCCGCACATATTTTGTAAGATCCGTACCTGCCGGCACATACAGAAGGTGTTTTCCCTTTCGTCCGTTGACAAGTGCAGAAGTACCGTAACTGTTTGCCTCCGCACAGACAAAGCTGTCAATGCAGAGATCCCGGCAGCCCGTAAAGCCGCCTTCACCGCATACCAGCAGAAGACATCTGTTCTCATCGATATCCTCCTGCAATGCCGTGTCATACGGGATCATCTCCGGATCAAAGCCTTCCTCATCCATCCGCACGGTATATACACGGATATCCCTGAGCAGCTGGAGTATACGGTCATGCATCGGTTTCTCCGCCGTTTCATCAAGCACCAGAATCACCGAACGCATACTCTGCAGTCTGCGCATGAACAGATCACGCTGGTTCATTCCGCTGACCACCGGTTCTTTCTCTGTTACCGGTCTTTCATCACCGAAATGTTTCCGGTATATCCGCCTGAAACAGGCATAGATTGCCTCGGTGCCCATGTCATCGGTTGTATCGCTGTCCGCAATCATCCGGATCAGTTCGCTGTAATAGGCATCCTGCTCCTGTGCCGTTATTTTCCCTGCCGCCAGCAGTTCCTCTGCACAGCTGTCCTGTGCCATCCATTCCCCGCGTACATTGACCAGCTTGTATTCCCGGTACAGCCAGAATGTGTAAATCGTATCCTGCCTGTATCCGCTTCTCATCCAGCTTCCCTTTATACGGGAATCTTTTACTATTTTTACTTTCGTTTGCATACAGGAGAACATTATAGCACACGGAAAAAAAGACGGTCATATGACCGCCTGTTGTGTATGAATCAGAGTCTTTCCTTCTTTTCGATATCCAGGAAGTACTTGTATGTATCGACTGTCAGTTCGCCGCAGGCTGCTTCATCGCAGGCGATAATTGCCGCATTGTGCATCTGCAGTGCGCTGCATGTCCACTTCTGGCTGACGCCGCCTTCCACGGTAGCCGCAAGTGCTCTAGCCTTGTTATGACCGCTGATCAGAACCAGAACCTCTTTGGAATCCGTTACCGTGCCGATACCGACGGAAAGCGCCTGGGCAGGAACCTTCTCCGGATCATTGCCGAAGAACCGGGAATTCACGATTCTTGTATCGGTTGTCAGATCGCGCAGACCGGTGCGGGAAGACAGTGAAGTGAACGGTTCATTGAAAGCCAGATGACCGTCAACACCGATTCCGCCCATAAAGAGATCAATACCGCCGCAGGCAGCGATCTTCTCTTCATACCGTGCACATTCACCTTCGGGATCATCCGTCATACCGTTGAGAATGTTGATGTTCTCCGGCTTCATATCCACCAGATGATCGAAGAAATTATCATGCATGAAATACCAGTAGCTCTGATCATGTTCATGAGGAAGACCGAGATATTCATCCATATTGAATGTAATCACGTTTGCGAAGGATACTTCACCGGCCTTGTTCTTGCGAATCAGTTCCTTGTATACACCGATTGGTGAGGAACCGGTCGGCAGACCCAGTACAAACGGTCTGTCTTCTTTGTGGGCATTGATCTTGTCTGCGATGTAATTGGCTGCCCACAGACTCATCTTTTCATAATCATCCTGAATTACTACTCTCATGTTTTTCGCTCCTTTTGTTGTCCGGCATTTACCGGCTAACACAATTTTAGCATTGCATATCCATCATGCGTAAAAAAATGACCGGAATATACTGCACTTCCGGTCAGAAAATGTATGGTCAGCGGCGGACAGCCACACCGGAGGTTACCGTATAGGTATACCCGGCCGCATCCTTGGCCACTCCCGTGAATTTCGTATAGACACCGTCTTTCACATAGTAGTACTTGCCGTTGTCGATTCTTCTCACAACACCGGTGAATTTGGTATAGGCGCCTTTCAGCACATAGTACCATTTGCCGTTGTCGATCCTTCTTGCCAGGCCGGTAGCTGTCACATATGCACCGTTCTGCACATAATACCACTTGCCGTTGTCAATGCGTCTTGCAAGACCCGTTGCCTTGGTATACGCACCATCCTGCACATAGAACCATTTACCGTTATCAATCCTTCTGGCAAGACCAGTTGCTTTGGTATATGCACCATTCTGCACATAATACCATTTGCCGTTATCTACGCGTTTGGCAAGTCCGGTTGCCTTCGTATAGACACCGTTCTGTACATAGAACCACTTGCCGTTGTCCACCCGTCTTACAAGACCTGTAGCTTTCGTGTAGATGCCGTTCTGTACATAGTACCATTTGCCGGTATCCGGTCTCTGCACAAGACCTGTCGCACTGGTGAATGTACCGTTTACGTAATACTTCCAGGTGCCGTCCAGGTTATAAAGGCCTGTCCCGGCAGCCGCATTCCCCGTGCGTTCTCCGCCCGCATATGTTCCGCTCGATGCGATTACGGTTGTGTCCCTCGGAACACGGACACCGTAGACCATGTCACCGATCGAATACTGATACGAGACAGAGACTCTTTCCGGATAGATGTTGCCGTTTACATAGGAGGTTCCCTTTGCCATTGCCGTATTCAGCAGCGGAATTGAAGAGACATCCACTGTCTTGATTCCTGAAAATGCAAGATTCAGATCGAAAAGCTTATTCAGATTCTGCATCTGCACGATTTCAATGTTCGCCAGCCACTCGGCATCCAGCCTTTCAAGAGATGCACAGTTCTTCACGGACAGCTGTTTCAGCGCAGTGTTGTTCGTAACTGCCAGTTTGACCAGGAGCGGGTTGTTGGCAACCGTAACGGATACAGGTCCGTTTCCCCTTAAAATCACGTCGGTCAGTTTCGGCATCCCGGTCAGGGAGATTTCCGTCATTGTGCACTGCGTAATTTCCAGTTCCCCAAGATTCGGAAGAAGTTCAATTCCCTTAAGAGAACTGACGGATGAATCGGTCACCCTCACAAAAGTGACGTTTTTCAGTTCTGTTTCGGTAAGATATCCGTTCTGATCCGGATCGAACATATACCTGGATACAAATTCGCGCAGATTCATATCGGGGAAATTGGTTTCATTGATCAGAACCCCGTTATCCACCGTAACAGTAACCGTCCAGCTTTTTCCGGATCCCTTGAGGTATGCGGTAATTGTTGCAGTGCCTTTTTTGACACCTCTGACAATACCGTCCGAAGAGACTGTCGCAACTGCCGTATTGGAGGATGTATACGTAAAATCAGACGGATTCAGGACGGTATCACGATAGCTGGCCATAATCATCTGCACCGATGACGACCCGCCGGCCGGAACCGTGGGAGAGGACAGATGTATCGTGATCATGCCGATTCTCGTATCATTGGCCTTCACCGTCATCGTCGCGGATGTATTGTACTTTCTGGCCGGTACGTTGGCCGTCTGCGAACTGAAGAATTCCGTAAACATGTATCTTCCGTTGTAGTAGAAGACACCGATGCCGGTGGATTTGTATTTTGTACTCAGCATCGCCTCTTTATGAGCTGCGGATCCCAGCCAGGAATCAACGGCACCGCGCGCGGTTGAAGAATTGCCGCCTGTCGTGATGTTCTCACTGCGGCTGGTACCGCCGGGCGGCGTGGGCAGCGCAGTAAAGCACTTTGTCCCGTCAGGTCTGGTGTGATCATACAGGATGTGGCACTCCGCCGCTCTCTGCATGGCCGCTTCCAGCTGGGTGGTGTCCATCTGCAGGGCAGCCGCACCGACCTTGGCACGTTCCTGATTGACAAGCGTCAGAATCTCATAAGCCATGTTGTAGGCTTTTTCACCCTGCAGCGTCAGGTTATAAACATCGTTACTGTCCGCATACACACTTTTCGGCAGCAATCCCAGCATCAGCAGACATACCAGCAGGCAGCGTATAATCCGTTTCATATATGTACCCTCTTCTTCCGATTTATTTCACAGATATTATACAGGCAATTCCGTCTGACTGCGTATTCCGAACATTAAAAAACAGGCATTCCTGCCTGTCCGGTGTTCAAAACCGTTTATTCCGTATGCTTTCCCTCCGCAAATACGGCATTGATATACCGCTTCATACTGCGGGACATGTAATCCACATTGAGATCCGCTTCCAGGGACATCGAGATCAGCGTCATACCGATAATATAGTATGCATATGCCACCCAGCGGTATGTATAGTTCGGAATATGGAGGATCGTTGAATTGACCTTATTAACGATTCTTTCATACCGGCAGATCTCCATGTTGATCAGATCCCTGTTTTCCAAGAGACGCTCGATCTGGGTGCTGCTGCAGTCTTCAGCGCTGCGGCCGCCGAGTTTGGCATTGATCTGTCTGTCCAGTTCAATCCGTTTCCGGATGGCCCGCATTCTGTCCTGCAGAGCCTGGTGGTACTGCTTGGTATCACGCAGGAATTCATCCATTGACGCATGATAGGCATCAGCGGAAACAACAATCGGCTCCACACAGTTCAGATACTTGGTAAATGCATACTGAAGCTGTCGTCTGGTCAGACCGTTGCGGGCTGCTGCTTCCTCCTGGGTACTGCCGTCAATAAAGACTTCGCGCACCCGGGCTGCCGCCTCACGGCCGTGGGTTTCCTCAATGCCGTCCATGACACGCTCCGTAAAAGCCGCATCATCTTCCAGCAGGTTATAAAAAAATGTCCACTCAGAAAGACTTACAATATCAGCGTTCTTGCCATGCTTCTGCAGATACAGTTCTTCATTGCCGAAACGGATATCTTCCTTCACAAACGGATAGTTCCGCTCCACATTTCCCAGCAGTCTTATGACTGCGTTATAGAAGTGTGAAGAAATATGAAAGGCTCTGACCCGATCAGTGTTGCCCTGCGGTAAGCTCTCCCAGGTTTCCAACAAGTGCATCATACGTAAGAATAATAAAAAAATGCTTGGCAGAAAAAGCCGTCATGTTCAACGATGCAGTTGGCAGGTCACGAAAAGGCATAGATACCGTCGTATTTTTCCCCATAGACTTCATTTACGTCTACCGGAAGTGGAAGACGACAGATCAGTTTGTTGATAAACGGAATCTTTTCTGCCATAA
>JAFUCL010000067.1 GCA_017459725.1 Solobacterium sp.
AGTGTTTCCTCCGAAAACATCCGGCTTCCTTCAGATTCCATCTCACGATGGACACCCTTGCCTTCGGCTAACGCTTCCTACTGCCAAGTGCGTAGCGGACTTTCACCGCCAAGCTGTTACCCATGCCAGGTGCACCAAAAAACAACCGCCTGTTCCTGCCGGAACTCGGCGGCGGTTCTTTCCTGGATGTCGGTGTCTATCCCTATGAGTTCGTGACAGGACTCATGCGCCGGGAACCGGACCGGTTTGATATCTCCGTGGTGCGCGGTGTAACCGGGGTGGATCTGACAACCTCATTTAACATGATTTATGACAACGGACCGATTGCCGCATGCATGTCATCCATTGAGGTTTCCATGCCTTCCGACGGTGTGATCTGCGGCAGTGACGGTATGATCAGACATACACACTTCTACGGCTGCGGTACCTGTACGCTGTATGACGGCAAAGGACAGGAGCTGGAGAGCTTTACTGATTCCGAACATGAAGGTTTCCTGTATGAAATCGAGCACTTTGCGTCTCTTTACCGGAACGGGGAAACCGAGAGTTCCCTGATTCCCCACAAAGATACCATTGCCTTTGCGGCAAGAGCGGAAGAAATCCTTCCCTGATTACCAAACAGCTCTCTCCATCGTGAGCAGAGCTTTTTTTCTTTCCGTACCGCCTGCGTATCCGGTCAGACTGCCGTCTGCACCGATGATCCGGTGACACGGAACAATGATGGAAACGGGATTATGACCGACCGCACCTCCTACAGCTCTGGCGGAACACCGGCTGCCGTCTCTCTGCAGTCTTTGTGCAAGTTCCCCGTAAGTCATTACGCTTCCGTACGGTATCTGCAGCAGCTCATTCCAGACACGTATACGGAACGGTGTGCCCTGCAGGTGCAGAGGCGGTATCCCTTCCGGCTGCTTTCCCGCAAAGTAGCTGTCCAGCCAGCGTTTCGTTTCATTCAGCACAGCATCATCCGCCTGCACGGCAAGAGAAAGCTGCTTCTCTGGTATATACTTCTGTCCTTCAAACCACAGACCGCAAAGACCGTCTTCTTCCGACGCAAGGATGATTCTGCCAAGCGGTGACTCATAATAGGCTGTATTCATGTTCTTCCCTCTTTGTGTATCAGTATATGTTCTGTTACACCAAGTGTCCACCGGCACAGTGCATATATGTTTATGGTAGAATAGGCGCATGAAACTCCCTGAGAAATATCTCTGTGAAATGAAGGATCTGCTGCAGGATGAATACGAAGACTATCTTTGTTCTTTTGATGAACCTCCTGCAGGCTGTATCCGCATCAACACAGCCAAAATAACCGTTGAGGAATTCCTGAAGATTTCGCCCTTTCCGCTGACACCTGTTCCCTGGTGCAGCAGCGGCTTCTACTATCCCGAAGACTGCCGTCCCGGAACCCATCCCTATTACTATGCGGGACTGTATTACATGCAGGAAGCCAGTGCAATGATTCCCGCAGCTCTGCTCGATGCACAGCCCGGCGATCTTGTCCTGGATGTCTGTGCAGCGCCCGGCGGCAAGAGTACAGCCGCAGGTGCTTCCCTGCAGGGACAGGGACTGCTCGTATCCAATGACATCAGTGCCTCCCGGCAGAATGCCACGCTAAAGAACATCGAACGTTTCGGTATCCCCAATGCATATGTCACATGTGCGGACGCAGTTGACCTTGCCGGAAGATATGAAGCATATTTTGACCGTATTCTCTGCGATGTCCCGTGTTCCGGTGAAGGCATGTTCAGACGTGAACCTTCCCTGATCCGCTCATGGGAGGAGCGCGGCAGTGACGCATATACATCCATACAGAAGGAAATCGGCGCGGCAGCTGTGAGAATGCTGAAACCGGGCGGCCGGATGGTGTATTCAACCTGCACATTCTCGGTAAAGGAAGATGAGGAAATCGTACAGTATCTGCTCTCTCTGGATGCATCCCTGCGAATTGTCAGACCTCCGGTAACGGCGGAAGGCTTCATGCCCGGTATTCTTCCCGGTACGGAGAACTGCATCAGACTCTACCCGCACCGTATCCGGGGAGAAGGTCATTTTGCGGCAGTGCTGGAGAAGGAAGGAAACACACCATCACAGCCATCCCCTGTCCGTCACGCTGCGTTCAAACACCCGGAATTCACCGCTTTCATGTCCATGATCACCAAGGATTTCTCCGACGGTACATTCACGCTGCAGAAAGAACGCGTACTCTGGATACCGGATATACCGTTTGACAACAGTTCCCTGCGCACCGTGCGTTCCGGTCTGTTATGCGGTACGATGAAGAACAACCGCTTTGAACCATCACAGCCGCTTGCCTTTGCCCTGCAGGCTGGTCAGTTCAGACAGGTCATCCGTCTGGAACCGGATGATATACGCACAGAGAAATACCTCCGGGGTGAAACAATTACGGATGATGCGGATTATGAAGGCTGGGTTCTGATCTGTGTAAAGGAATGGCCGCTGGGCTTCGGTATCATCAAAAACCATACAATCAAAAACAAAATCGGAAAGAACTTCCGGAAAGCATAAAGAGTGCATTGACTGCACTCTTTGCTGTTTTATCTGTCCGTGCGTGATTCAAGCGGAGCCCATTCTCCCTTCGCACCGACAGCATAGCATTCAAACTGATTTCTGCTTTTTCTTCGTAACTCAGTTTCATAAAGAAAACTCCCCAAAAGTTTTGTTCAACTTTTGGGAAGCACTTAAGAGTACGCAGTTTTGCAGTGTGCTGCGGATTTTTTACCGAGAATCGCCGTAGAGGAAATACTCAGAAATAGCTTACTTTTACCTTTTTCCCCATCTGTCTGAGGGCATCCGCCAGTCCTTCCACAAGACTCATCTTTACATGAAAGTTGATCGGCAGATCGGGATCCTGATGGGCAGGATTCACAGCACGCCCGACATAGAAGTTGATATCCGTGGCTTCTTCAAACAGCATACGGCAGATCAGGGATGCGCCGTCACGTTTGTAGCTCCACTGTTCATAACTGCTGTTGGCAGCCAGATAATCCTCGGCATACTCCATGACTCTGGTCATCGTGATAACCCCTTCCGTAACCAGATCCACACCCTCAATCTCAGCAGTGGGCGGTATCTTGTCAGCGGGATCATAATCGGATTTGGCAATCATCGGTTTGTGCAGCCAGTCAGCCGCAATGGAAGCCGTCGTGCCGCCGCAGACAATGTGCTTGCCTTCCCTTGAGAAGAACAGACTCATCATACGGTCGCTGTCATCACGGTCAGCCGGAGGTCCGAAGAGAATATTCATCGGTTCCCTTCTGCGTATTCTGACAACACAGGCCGTCGCATCGTCGATCGGTTTATCCGCATACAGACGTCCGCATTCATCCACCAGCATCGTTGCCAGAGTCTTTGCCGTAAAACCTCCCAGAGAAATGGATTCCATATACGCCCCGATATCCTCAGGTTTCCAGTTGAAGTTGTATCCCGGCTCACTGTTGGCATACGGACAGCCATCGCTCATTGCCACAAAGACATCATCTTCCTGCAGATACAGAACAGTCTTGTATATGACCTTGTCACCGACCATCATCTGTGTCTTCGGATACTCCGTTACCGCGCCGTCTCTGATCAGGATGATCTGCGGATTGTCATACTGAATCAGTTCGGCTGTACGGTTGCCGATGATGTGAATGATCGTAAACGTGGAATATGCCACACCGTGCGCGGAATCAACCGGCAAAGCTGCCGCAATCGTTTCCACACAGTCTTCCACGGACAGTCCCTCCGCCATCATTGTGGATATGATCTTGGCGGTAAGCGTAGAAAGAATGCTTGCCTTTACACCGCTGCCAAGACCGTCTGCCAGCACAACAACCGAAGACCCGTATTCATCCTCTACAATGTCCACATGATCGCCGCACAGCTGTTCTCCGTAGTGATTGATGCTTTTCCAGCCGATATCCGCAAACAGATCATTCATTGTCGATGGACTCCTTCAGCTTGGTCAGAGCAATTTTGGTTTCCGCTGCCGTTTCACCGAGCAGTGATGCAATCTCCTGTACAATACGCATCTGCTTTTCAACGACTTTATCGGCTGTCTCCACGGTCTGCCGGCTGAGATCTTCCTTGCGCTGACGTTCATCTTCCTCTGCCGTTACATCACGCATGATGCACAGCAGCATCCTTCCCTTTTCAGCCGGAACAATCGTCTCCTCAACATAGCGCTTGTATTCCGCCAGATAACTGCGTTCATTGTAAATACCGCGGGAAGTATTCTTCACCCGTATAAACTTGGACGGATCAAGGATACGCACCACCTGGTCTCCCAGCACATCTGAGGCAGAACGCAGATTGAGCAGTTTCACGGCTGCTTCATTCAGCTGCTGCACTTCCAGATCATCATTCAGAACAATCAGTGCATTGGGACTGTTCTTAACGATCGCATCCGAGAAGTTCTCTGCTTTCTCCTTCAGGAACGGAAGACACATGGAGATATCCGCTTTTCCCTGATAAATAGCAATTGCTTTCTCACGGCATGTGTTGTATCCGCAGGAACCGCAGTTAAGCTCATCCGACGGTTTGAACTTGCCCATCTCCATCAGAATCTGTCTGATTTCCGTCTCAACCGGCATCACGGCTTTCCGCTCAATCGGTGTAAAGATCTGCTTCAGCTCAGAGATACCGGGCTGTTCCACCGGAAAGTCCTCACTGCCCGCATAATCAGCCACACTGAGATAATCCTTTACCGGATTCCGGTGATATTTCTCCATGACCGGACCGCCGATACAGCTGCCCGCACAGGCAGACATCTCAATGAAGCAGTGATGCACAAGCCCTGCCTGAATATCCTTCAAAGCGGCAATGCAGTTTTCCACCCCGTCCAGCGCCATGTACCGGTATCCGCCGGCATTCTTCGCCATGGTCTTGAGAATACCGCCTGTGGTCGGGAAGAAGCGCGCTTTGCTGTGATCGTCCGGTATGATTTCTTTTTTGATTTCAATATGTTCTGCTTCCAGCCACCTGGAGAGATCTTCAAAGGTCAGGGTCGCATCAACCGTTCCCTCGTATTCCTCCGCTTCGGCTTTTTTAGCCACACACGGTCCGATGAAAACCGTTTTGGCACCGGGAATCCTTCTCTTGATGTCCTGGCAGTGCGCCTGCATCGGTGAAATCACATCCGCCAGGCAGTTATGCAGATCCGGGAAGTATTTCCGGATAAGAAGATTGATGGAATGACAGCACGAGGAAATCACCACATCCTGGTCCTCTTCATTCAGAATACGGTCATATTCACGCTTGACCATTGTCGCACCAAGTGCCGTTTCCTCCACATCGTAAAACCCGAGTTTCTTCATTGCTTCACGCATGGATTCAATGCCGGCACCTTCGTAATTCGCAATGAATGACGGCGCCAGACTGACAACGACAGGGCTTCCGCTCTGAATCAATACCTTTACCTTCTCGGTATCATCCGCGATCTCTTTGGCATTCTGCGGACATACAACAAAACAGGTCCCGCAGAGTATACACTCATCCCCGATGATATGCGCCTGTCCGGCTGAAAACCGGATGGATTTGACCGGGCAGTGCCGGATGCACTTGTAACAGTTGCGACAGTTTGATTTCTTGAGTTTCAGAACCTCTGACATATGAACCTCCGAGTCTTAAACGGTAAGATGATCCGCTTGCGGCAGAATTATCTGACGGTATTATTTTAAGCAGATGACGCTCTAAAATAAATAATCTTGATTCAGTCTGAAACCGTTATCTGCTAAAATTATAGACATGAAACAGGAAAAAGACGCCCGTGTCAGAACACACATGCATGAACATGCCCACCGTCACTCACACACCCATAATCCGGAAGAAATCAGAAAAATCCTGAACCGTTTTTCCCGTTCCATCGGTCACCTTGAGTCCGTACGCAAAATGGTTGAGCGCGGAGAGGACTGTTCGGATGTTCTGATTCAGCTGGCCGCAGTCAGAGGAGAAATCAACCGCATCTCACAGCTGCTGTTAAAAGAACATCTGAATCACTGCATTGTGGACGCCATTGAAACAAATGATCTTGAAGCCCTTGATCATATCAACGAAGCAATTGACAAACTCCTTAAATAGAACTTCCGGAAAACCGCAGCGGCAGCTCAAGCCTGTGTGCTTCCAGAAGTTTTTTATTTGTCAGGATTTCTTCTGCCGGGCCGTCCGCCGCCACCGTTCCCCCGCCGATCAGTATTACTCTCGTACATGTATCCAAAATCATATCCAGGTCATGTGACGTGATAATCTTGGTCTGCGGCAGTTTTCTGATTGTATTGATAATCATGCGCCGGTTGTATGGATCCAGGGCAGCTGTCGGTTCGTCCATCAGAAGCACTTCAGGTTCCATGGCAAGCACGGACGCAACAGCAGCCATGCGTTTTTCACCGCCTGAAATTCTGTGATTATACCTGTTCTTCAGATATGCAATATCCAGTCCGGCTAGCACCTCATCCGCTTTCCGTTCTGCCTGCTGTTTTGTCATGCCGTAATTGACCGGGCCGAACATCAGATCTTCCAGCACTGTCGGCATAAACATCTGATCATCGGAGTTCTGCAGAACAAATCCGCATATCTTACGGATTTCCGCAAGTGTATCCTTACACACCGGTATATCATGTACCAGTATTTCACCCTCGCCCTGCAGAAATCCCAGAAGCAGCTTCATCACCGTGGATTTGCCGGCACCGTTCGCGCCGATCAGGCCTACGTTTTCCCCTTCATCAATATGAAAGGATATCCCGGACAGCACCGGCCTGTTCTTTTCATATGCAAACGAAACATTTCTGAACTCAATCATACAGAACCTCACATAAACAGATTTCCAATGATCTGTATAACGGGCACACTCCGCAGAAGCGCAATGACGGCAGTCCAGGTCAGCAGATACATCCAGTCTCTGCCTGCCATACCTGCTTCTGCTGTATACAGGAATTCACCGTGGTACCCGCGCAGCAGCATGGATGCATACAGTTCCTGTGCCCTGTCCATACTCCGCAGCAGCAATTGTCCGAGAAAGGATCCCCAGGCGCTGTAATGAATGCCCTTCTGCCCCGGTGCACGCAGATGATAGGCATTGCTCATAACGCCCACTTCCTCAACCAGTACAGACACATAGCGGTACATCAGCAGAATCACCGTCACAATCTCCGCAGGCATGCGCAGTTTCCGTAAAGCCGCACAGACAGCATCAATCCGGGTGGTAGCAGCCAGCAGAAAGGACGCCGAAATTGCCAGCATGCCTTTTGCGAACAGTACTGCAAAGGACAGCCATCCGTAACTGAGCGGAACCCTGCCGATGGTGACAAATGCCGTACGGTCCAGCAACGGATTGAAGATACCCACAAATGCAATCAGCGGGATGATATACCGCATTTTGTATATGCATGTACGGAACGGTATTCCGCTGAGCTGAAACAGCACATACGGATATACGGCCATCATCAGCACACCGCTCAGATCATACCGGTCAAACGACATCGTTACTGCAATATAAATAACTGTTACAAGCAGTTTGGCCAAAGCAGAAAAACGATGAACCGGTGAATTGCCGTTCGCCAGTTCATCCATTTCATTCAGTTCATAAAGCGCGTTTTCTGCCCGGTTCATGGGTTCAGTTTACATCTGCCCTTCCGGCTGCATTCCTTTTTCTGAAAAAACCGAAGATGCATGACAGCAGCAATGCACACCCTGCCACAACCACGGATCCGACCACACCGGAAACAGTTGTACCGAGCGCACTGTCATTGTCTTTGAACGCATAATCCGGCAGGAACGATGTTGTTTCCTGTACCTGCGCTGCCGTTTCAGCCGCACTGCTTTCAACACCGAATGCCTCTTCATCCAGCGCCATGTTCTCTGCATAACCGGCTTCACGGTTGCCGAACAACGCCCACTCCAGACCATCCGGATTACCCGATGCATACAGTGATAACCCGCCGCCGACAAACAGTGTAACAACAGCCAGAATGCAGAGCACAGCCTTCAGGGACATGGAATTTCCTGCAGATTCATCCGCATCTTTGATCAGTTCCGGTCTTGCTTTATATACAAATACGAGCACTGCCGCTGTAATCAGACCTTCAACCAGTCTGATGGCCAGATGAATCGGCAGCATCACCCCAACAAAAGGACCAAACGGCAGATCCGTAATGCCGGACAGCGAAGTTTCAATCACCACCGACAGAGCACCCAGCTGCAGGGAAACAATACAGCCAAGCACTGCCGCAGCCGTAATGCGTGCAGATACCGGCAGACTGCTGAGTGCCTTCCCCTTCATAATCGGTCTCCAGATCAGGAAATACCCGACAAAGCAGCCATAGAAGGCCATATTCCAGATATTCGCTCCCAATGCCAGCAGACCGCCGTCCGCAAAGAACAGACATTGCACCACAAGGACCGCTATCATTGACAGGAAACCCGCATACGGTCCAAGAAGCGCGCTCAGCAGAATTCCGCCGCAGATGTGTCCGCTTGAGCCTGTGCCGGGAATTGTATAGTTGATCATCTGTCCGGCAAATACCATGGCTGCACTGACTGCCATGACAGGCAGCTTTTCGGGTTCATTCTCTCTTCTGAGACGATTGATTGAAACACCCGCCGCAGTACCTGATGCCGCGTACATAGTCGCTGCCACACCGGGTGACAGCAGTACATCCGCCATATGCATGTTATGTTCCTCCTCTTTGTTTCCTGTGGATTATATCACCATGTATCTGTGTGCAGAAGCCTCCCCGGGGCATCCTCCATGCTATAATGCAGACAGAACCATTTCGTTGAAGAGGCAAGAGTATGAACAGAGAATATGCAGTTGTAAAAGCCGGCGGTTCCGATCCCGTTATTCTTTTTTCAACACCCGGATTCACGGCAGAACAGACCATTGAAAAAATAAGTCTTTCCGATGGCGCCGAGCTGTGGATCAGCGGCACATACAGCAGTGAAACAGACAATGCAGCCCTGCTCAAACAGCTCCGGGAACTGGAAGATGCCAACCGTGCCAAGGAAGCTTTCCTCAGCAGTATGTCCCATGACATCCGTACACCGATGAATGCGATTATCGGTATGACGGCGCTTGCCCGCAGACATATTGATGAAAAGCAGAAAGTAGCGGACTCCCTCAGTAAGATTGAAACGGCCAGTGCGCATCTGCTCAGTCTGATCAACGAAGTTCTCGACATGTCACGGATCAATTCCGGCCGGATGGTCATCGCCGATGAAGCATTCTCCCTGAGTGATCTTCTGCATGACACCTTAACAATTGTCCGTCCCCAGGCAGAACAGAAAAACCATGCCTTCATCTTCAGCACCGGCAGTATCATTGCCGAAAGTCTGTATGGCGATGTTCTGCGGCTGCGGCAGATATTCGTCAACATCATCAACAATGCCATCAAATACACCAACGACGGCGGCAGAATCGAAGTAACGGTTTCCGAAGAACCGCATGAAGACAGATGTATGCTCGTTTTCACATGCCGTGACAACGGTGTGGGCATGACGCCCGAATTCCTTGAGAAAATCTACGATCCCTTTGAGCGTGCAAATACCACCACCAATTCCCGCATTGAAGGAACAGGTCTCGGTATGAGCATTGTCCGCCGTCTTGTGGAAGCCATGGCCGGTACGATTCACATTGAAAGCGAACCCGGTGCCGGTACGCTTGTCACCATTTCCATTCCGCTGCGCAGTGAAGAGCTGCAGATCAGCACGGCTGCCCTCAACGGCAAAAAACTGCTGGTCATCGAAAATGATCCCGAACTCAAAAATACATATCAGACATATCTGGATGAATTCCACATTGCCCACCGTATTGTTGCCTCGGACAGCGAAGCAGTTGAAGCCATGACGGAAGCGGAATTCCGTTCCGAACCGTTCAGCGGTGTCATCCTCGGCAATACCATTGAAAGCAGAGCCGGTGTCTTTGACATCGCCGCATACTTCCGCAAAGCATATCCGGGCATGCCGCTGATTCTTGTCAGCAGTGCCGACTGGGATAAAATCGAATACCGTGCCGTACGCAGCGGTATAGACCACTACATCCCTGTCCCGTTCTTCCGCAAGACACTGATCAACGGACTCAACAGTGCCTTCCTTGCCCAGGAAGCAGGTATTGCAACACCGGAATCCGTGGATCTCAGCGGCAGACATATTCTCCTTGCCGAAGACAACCTGATCAACCGTGAAATCGCAAAGGAAATCCTCAGCGCAACCAATGCCGTCATTGATACTGCCGAGAACGGTGAAGAAGCCGTATCCCTGTACATGCAGTCTGCGGAAGGTGCGTATGATCTGATCCTCATGGATATACAGATGCCTGTTATGAACGGATATGATGCCACGGCTGCCATCCGCAGCAGCGGCAGAAAAGATGCAGGCACCATCCTGATCTTTGCCATGACCGCAAACACCTTTGCCGAAGACATAGCCAAAGCCCGGGAAGCCGGTATGAACGGACATATTGCCAAGCCGCTGGATATTCCGAAACTCATGAATACGCTGCGGCAGATCATGCGGTGAGGCTCGCTATGTACGCATATCAGACACAATACATTGAGAACATGAAGGAGATCGCTCTGCTGAGTGATTTCTACCGGATACCGGCAGACAGTTTTGAAAAATGGCACAATGCACATCTTTCCGCCCGTAAGAAAATCCGTGAACTGCGTGCGGTAAACACCGCCCTTTTGAATGATCATCTGTTTCCGCAGCTGGATGCTCTGCACAGTGCTTCGGAAGAAGACATACAGGCGCTGAATGATTTCGGTGATGCGCTGGTGGACTGGAAGACGAATCTTGATACCGGCATTTACTGCGTCATCCATGATTCCCTGCTCAGTCTGTACCGGATGCGCAAAGACCGCGCCGGCATTATCCGCGAACTGTATAAGCTGGGCATGGGGCTGTTTTATCAGAACCGCATGGTAACCGGAATTGATGAAAGCCGCACCAGGGAATATATCTTCCGCAATGAGATGGTCTTTACGGAAGCCGGTTCCTACCTGAAGTTCTTTGAAGAGATTGAAGACGAGGAAACAAAAGGATACATCATCCGTTCCCTTGCGAATATTGCCATCTGCACAACCGACCGCCGCAAGCGTGTTGCCGTCAGTGCCCGCGTGCTGCAGATCGTGCTGGATCCGTATTACCGTGCCCTTGCGCCTTCCCTGCCCTGGGATGTATTTCTGCGCCGGACACACCAGCAGATGTCAGCCAACCGCAATACCCTTTCCCGCGGCAACATGACGACGGAAGAACTCTCCGCGATACTGGAATCGTGCCAGGTTGTGTTTGAACCGGAGAAAGAAAATACGGAGCCGAATGTGCGCTGGCTGTGGCCGTATTACGAAATGGAATACAGCTGCGGTTTTGTGGATCTTCCCACAACCCTGGACAGAATGGAAACACTGATCAGCACGGCCGAATCAGGCGGACATGAATCCGGTCTCTATGCCGGTGTGCAGCTGCCAGTCTATTACGGAAGACTGCTGCGCGACAACCCGGGTCTGCAGGACCGTCCCCGACGGATCCGCTTTCTGAACAATGCCTACCGCGCCATGATGAAAACTGTGCTCAGTATGCCAGCCGCTGAGTTTGATGACTATTTCTTCTACTGCATCAGTCTGATTCTCACCGATTATTACGAAACCGAAGGTGTGGAATCCTACCGCAGTGTAACCGAAAAGCTGATGCAGAAACTGACCGGAAACGTATTCATTGACGCCAAGATGACCGGGGATATCATCTCGATCCTGAGTGAGCGGATTCTTAACGATGAACCTGATTTCTTTGATGACATTACTTTCCTCCGTGATATCACTGACCCGGACGATAAAAAAGCAGCCCTGAAGACGTATGCAGAGCTGTGCGGTCTGTATCATAACTTCGGTCTGATCAAGATGAACATCGGACGTCTTGTGCAGAGCCGCAGCCTGCTGGAAAGTGAATTCAGCATCTACCGCCTGCATACCTATTCCGGTTATGACGACCTTAAGGCAAGGGAATCCACAAAGATGCTGGCGGATACAGCGCTTGGCCATCATGCCTGGTATCAGGGAGACAACGGCTATCCGGATGATTATGTGCGCAATGATTCGCAGTACCGGCAGATGACCGATGTCACCGCCGCTGCCGTATATATCCTGGAGCACCGGGATGATGATATTGCGCAGACTGCCGCCGACATGATTACCATGGGCAGAAACCGTTTCTCACCGCTGGTGGTTGCCTGTCTGAGTGACCAGGATGTTCAGGATGACATACAGGCTGTGCTTGATGAAGGCGGTCTGAAACACTACCGCACATTATTTGACGAACTGAAAAGAACGGATTGATTATCCGTTCTTTTTCAGAAGTGCTTCCTTCAGGTATATATACCGCTGCCGTTTTTCTTCCTTGGCAAAATGTGTATCGCGTGACTGCAGCACACAGTTTGTATAATCAAGTGCTTCCGGGAACTGTTCACTGGTTAAATCAAAGATGTTGTCTTCCACCCGGTTAAAACAATGATAACTGCCATCCGGCAGAGGAATGCCGTATACATCGCCTCCGAAAATATCCTGGGCCAGGAAAGCCGTTACGGAACACTGTCCCAGGGTTTTGTTTTCCGTGCTCCAGTCCTTCCGCATCCGCGGTGCACACGTATATTCACACCAGATACCCGACAATGCCGCATACAGATCATCCGGTGTCGTGATGCCGAACGAATCATCCTTCGCCTTAACAGTATTCTTCATCTGTGCATAATACATAGCTTATCTCTCCTTCCGGCAGAAACGCCTGACCGTATCCATGCATGCACGGACGCCGCTGTTCAGATAACGTCCCGAAACATACACCAGGTAAAACCGTCTTTCAATATCCATGCCCGTAACCGCAAGCCTGTGCAGTCCGGAATCCGTTCTGTTCTTCATATACGAGTCCGGCAGTAAGGCCGCGCCCAGACCCGCCAAGGCAAGTTCATACAGCACATTGTCAGCTGATCCTGTCCACACAGCGGAAGACGGTTTGTTCATCTGCCTGAGAAACGGTTCCGCAGCCGTACGGTTGCCTGAGCCCGGTTCTCTCAGTAACAGCCGCATGCCGGAAAGATCATCCATACTGAAGGATTTCCTGCGCGTATACCGCTCTGAAGCATAGAACGACAATGAATCACTGTACAGATACTCCGAGGTGAAGAAGTCTTCATCCATGCGGTCTGTAACTGCAATGTCACAGGCATTGTTTCTCAGCATGCCTTCAATCTCCGATACGTTGTATACGCCGACTTCCAGATTGATTTCCGGATACCGCTTCAGTATATCGCCGCAAAGAGACGCAAGCACCGACTCACCTACGGTCTGGTTCACACACAGCCGGCAGCTCTGAAACGATGTCCCATCCCGCAGCAGTGTTACGGATTCATCATACTGTGAAAGGATCGTATCCGCAAAACCAAGCAGTTTCCGTCCTGCCTCGGTCAGATAGAGTTTCCTGCCGATCCTGTCAAACAGCGGCACACTGTAAAAAGCCTCCAGTTCACTGATTGCCTTTGATACAGCCGGCTGGGTCATATTCAGTTTTTCAGCGGCCTTTGTCATGGACAGCGTTTCGCATACCACCGCAAACAGGCGCAGATGTCTGAGTGTCATACATTACCTTTCAGTTATATTAATAATATTAACATAAGTATTGTTATATAAATATATCCTGTCCATAATGTATATGCAGCGAGGTAAATAACGATGGAAAACAAAAAGATCAGCCTGGTAAAACTGTTCTTCTCCATGATGGCAATCTCTGCATTTACATTCGGAGGCGGCTTTGTCATCATCGGTATGATGCGTAAAAAGTTCTGTGATGAACTGCACTGGGTTACGGATGATGAAGTACTGGATATGACTGCGATCGCCCAGTCGGCCCCTGGTGCATTGGCTGTCAACAGTGCCGTAATATTCGGTTACAGAATGGCGGGTATTCCCGGAGCTCTCTTATCGGTTCTGGCAACCGTGATTCCGCCGATCGTTATTATCAGTGTTGTCTGTATGATCTATGATGCTTTCTCCACCAACCTGATTATCCAGACAGCGCTGCGGGTGATGCGGGCAGGTGTGGCAGCGATCATCCTCGATGTTGTCATTGATCTTGCCGGCGGTGTGATCAAAACAAAGAACGTTCTGAATATCGTCCTGATGATTGCGGCGTTTATCGCTTCCTGGTATTTCAAGGTTTCCTCAATTGTCATTATTCTTCTGTTTATTGCCCTGGGCATTGCGATGGCTCTGCTCAATAAAAAGGAGGCAGCCGCATGATTTACCTCGAACTGTTTCTTGTTTATTTCCAGATCGGTCTCTTCGCATTCGGGGGCGGCTACGCTGCTATGCCCTTGATTCAGAACTTAGTCGTGGAAGGCAAAGGCTGGCTCAGCATGGCGGAATATGCCGACCTTACAACGATTGCGGAAATGACACCCGGACCGATTGCGGTCAACAGTGCAACCTTCGTCGGACAGAAAATGGCAGGTCTTCCCGGTGCCATTGTATGCACACTCGGCTGTATCCTGCCGTCATTGATCATCGTCCTGACACTTGCTTATTTCTATACCAGATACCGGAATCTCGGTATTGTGAAATCGGTTCTCGGGGAACTGCGTCCTGCTGTTGTGGCTATGATTGCCGGCGCCGGACTGACAATCTTCATGCTCGGTATGTTCGGCACCAGCGTGCTGAATGAGATCCATGAGATCCGCTGGATCGAAGCCGGACTGTTCGCCGTATCACTGTTCCTGCTGCGTAAGTTCAAAGCCAATCCGATTGCCATTATCTTCGGTACGGCTGTTACCGGAACCCTGCTGTACATGCTTTAAGGATACTGTTCAGACAGTATCTTTTTTTCTGAGTTCTGCAAGCGACATCAATTGTTTTTCATATCGGAGAATCTGCGCCTGGATTCTCTTTTCGGCTTCCTCATATACCTCTGTATGTTCTGCCTTCCCTGCCAGCAGTGCGCGTATCTCCTTCAGCTGAAGACCTGCTTCCTTGTATTGCAGTATCCTGTGCAGCCGTCTGAGGGCGGTATCGTCATACAGCTTCTGATGCTGGGAGCCGGCATAGGCGGCCGGCATCAGGATTCCCTGACGGGCATAGTAAAACAGTGTTTTCCTCGTAACACCTGTCTTTGCACACATCTCATGTACGGTATAGTATTCCTTCGCCGCGCCTTCCATATCCGGCTACAGCGTACGGTTTCACAGCATATAAAGATATGCCCAAAATCCTTCCACAGAATCAGTCTTTCTGCCGGCGCTTCCGCAGTGCTTCTGCCATCTTCTGTTTGTCGGCAGGCTCACCGTCCCGCAGCTGTTCACGGCTGTCAAAGACTGCGGAATAATCCAGTTTGTTCGGATAGCCGCATCGTGTGCATTTCCATACCGGCAGATGATCATCAAACCCTTCCTGTTCATTCAGGTGATCCCCGCAGCGGTCGCAGAACCACTCAATACCGGGAAAGCGTCTGCCGAGATCATCACCGTCATAGGTGTATTCAAATTCCTGCGGTGAAAACAGATACTCCAGTCTCGAAAGCAGGTCTGTTTCCCCGCCGCGCTGTCCGTATACCTGCAGGAAGGAACTGTCATACAGCCGCACCAGACGCCCTGCTTCATTGCGTAAAAGGGAGCCCAGCAGAAGCCACAGATATGCCGCTGCCGTGCCTTCTTCATTCCATCTGGCAAGCTGATATGCCGCATTCCAGACAACACCGTCAAACACTTCATCATCCATCGGAAATGCCTCGGCATCTTTTTCATATGCGCTCATCTCCGCACGCCCGGCCGCCAGGAACACAATATACTCCAGCAGAACATCTTCAAAGCGCTCTCTCTGCACGTCATTGAGCCTGCTGAGAAGCATCTGTATATGTTCCTTCAGCTGCACAGTCCTCTGCTCATCACTGCAGAGATCCCTGGTCATACGGCGGCGGATCAGTTCGGCATTCTTCCGTTCTTTCTCGCGGTTTCCTTTTGCAGTTCCGTACAGTCTTCCGGTCAGCTGACGCACCTTGCCGTCATTGCCTGTATACAGTTTCCCGTTTACAGCTGATGCCTCAATCACGCAGTCATGTTCATTGAATTCCGCATCCGTTTTTTCACTGTCTGTCCTCTCCCGTACAATCAGGCCGGGAAAAAAGAGTGCCAGCGCATCCAGCTGTGACATGGTGACTCCGCTCACTTCTTCATACAGACTTACTGCATATCCGAAGCGCAGTACACTGTTTTCGGCATTGATCATTCTCATTCTCCGTTCTGTTTTCAGAATAGTATTGATAATGTGTCTGTCAATGGAATTCGACTGTATTTATGGTAGAATTATGCCATTGACGCTGAAAAGGAGGTTCATTCCTTGGACAACAGACAGAGAGGATCTTTTACCGGCAAACTCGGGTTTGTCCTGTCAGCCGCTGGTGCCTCGGTCGGTCTCGGAAATATCTGGAGATTCCCGTATCTTGCCGCCAAATACGGCGGAGGCATCTTTCTGCTCGTATATATACTTCTTGCGCTGACCTTCGGTTATACGATGATCATCGCGGAAACATCCATCGGCCGTATGACTCACCAGAGTCCGGTCGGAGCCTTCCGTCAGTTCGGTCAGAATGCCGTAACCCGCTTCGGCGGATGGATCAATGCGGTGATCCCGGTTCTGATTGTTCCCTACTATTCCGTCATCGGCGGATGGGTATGCAAGTATCTGTATGAATTCCTGCATACGGATTTGCAGGTGATTGCGGGTGATACCTTCTTCACATCCTTCATCACAAACGGTGTATCCACCGAGCTGTGGTTCTGCGTATTCGTATTCCTGAACCTGCTTGTTATTTACATGGGTGTGGAAAACGGCATAGAGCGTGTATCCCGGTTCATGATGCCGGTGCTGGTTGTACTGGCCGTCATCATCAGTATCTATTCCGTCACCCGTCCCGGTGCTCTGCAGGGTGTCAAATATCTGCTCATACCGAATCTGCAGAATTTCTCCTGGATGACGGTGGTAGCGGCCATGGGACAGATGTTCTATTCCCTGTCCATTGCCATGGGTATCCTGGTGACATTCGGTTCCTACATGAAGAAAGATGTCAGTATTGAGGATTCCACCAGACAGGTTGAATTCTTCGATACGGCCATTGCCATACTTTCCGGTCTTATGATCATCCCGGCGGTATTCGCTTTCTCCGGCAGTGATCCTTCACAGCTGAAAGCAGGTCCTTCGCTGATGTTCAACACCATGCCCAAGATCTTCGCAGATATGGGACTCGGCAGAATCATCGGCATCCTGTTCTTCATCCTGGTGCTGTTTGCGGCACTGACCAGCGCCATTGCCCTGACGGAAAGTGCAGTATCCACCTTCAGTGATGAATTCGGCTGGAGCCGTAAAAAAGGCACCTGCTTCATGGGTATCGTTATGCTTGTGCTGGGGAGTCTTTCATGTCTTGGCTACGGACCGCTCTCCTTCATCACGATCCTGAAGATGCCTTTCCTGGATTTCTTTGATTTCCTGACCAATTCGGTCATGATGCCGATTGCCGCACTGACAATCTGCGCAATTGTCACCAGATACATCGGAATCGGACGTATTGCGGAAGAAGTTACGTACGATGGCCAGCCGTTCCGCAGACGCGCTGTATTCAGCTTCATGATCCGGTATATCTGTCCATTATTTGTACTGATTATCCTGCTGAGTTCGGTAGCTGCAGCTTTCGGAATCATACAGATGTAACATGCATATTAAAAGGGGCTGTAAAGAAATAAAATGATCCGACATTATATTGGGTCAGGCTGTTTCCGAGCAACCCTTTTTATATCCGATGAACACTGCTGTTTTCCATACAGGTATGCAGGTCATCGGTGTATGCCATGATAAAAACCTCCTCTTATTCATTTCGTTGTAGTTTCGCAGACCACACACGAAATTATAAGCCAGGAGGCTTTTCATGATCTCTCCGCTAAAGCTTTTTGGACCCCCAGACTATCTGGGGGTTTTAATGGCTTTGCCAAAAAGACCGTATCTTCCGATACGGTCTCCTGTTTCCGGTGTACTGTCAGTCATTCTTCCATACTGCAAATGACTGCGGCCCCATCGTCAGTATACCCTCCTGCAGACTGGCATCGTTAATGCCAAACACCTTCATGCCTGCTGTCTCCAGAGGGATACTTACGCTGTCTGCCGAAGGATTTACCGCCAGCAGCAGCTTTCCCCTGCTGTAGACAAAGGGCATCTTGTTTCTCTCCGCATAGACTGTCTCAAAGCTTCCGTCTGCCTGCAGATCTGTATATGCATGACGTAACTGTGTCAGCTGTCTGACCGTTTCCAGCAGCGAATCTGCCTTTCCTGTCTGTGCCTGTACCGTCGGTGCATCCGCAGACGGATCTGTGGGCAGATAAGGTGAATCTGACAGCGAGAAACCGTGATTCTTTCCGCTGTCCCACTGCATCGGGGTCCGGGACCCTGTTCTCTGATAGCCGCCTTCCTTTGTCTTCACATTGAGATAGCGCATGCCGATCTCATCTCCGTAGTAGATAAACGGCACACCCGGCATCGTCAGCAGGAACGCATAGGCGATCTTCAGTTCTTCCGGAGATAATGTCCTGGCCGGACGCGGTGTATCGTGATTGCAGGTGATCAGCGAGATATACCCGTGTCCTCTGGTCAGTTCATACTTTGGCTGATAATCTTCCAGAAAGCGAAGGATATCGCCGTTACCGTCTTTCTTAAAGAAGCTGTGATCACCGCCTTCCGTCTCATAATCCCTCAGCAGCGTATTATACCCGTTATGGTGATGATCAAGCATGAAGTCTGTATGGAAGCCGGCAGAATTCAATGCCTGTTCCGGATTGGACCATTCACTGACAAGCACTGCCTCCGGATACTCCTGATCCAGCATCCTGCGGATATTCCGCCATATTGCACAGGTCGCAGATTTCTTCTCATCATCGTTCTTTACCAGCGAGTCTGCCATATCTACCCGGAAACCGTCACACCCGTGATCCAGCCAGAAACGCATGACATCCCTGACCGCCTCTATCGTTGCCTGGGCTTCGGGAGAATCCACTGCTGACATCCAGCTCTCCGTACGTTTAAGCCAGCCGTAGTTCAATGCCGGCTGCGAGGCAAAGAAGTTCAGCATATATGCGCCTGCACGGTCTGTCATACCGCTGATATACGGTCTTCCGGGAATTCCCTTAAACGCATGATCGGTCCAGATATACCTTCCCGTATATTCATTCGGTTCATCACTTGCGGAAGCTTTGAACCAGGGATGCTGATCAGAAGTATGCCCGGGCACAAGATCAAGCAAAACCCTGATGCCGAGCTCATGCGCTTTGGCAAACAGTTCATACAGGTCTTCATTTGTCCCGTATCTCGGTGCCACCTTCTTGTAATCACGTACATCATACCCGGCATCCATGAACGGTGAATCAAAACACGGGTTGATCCACAAGGCATTGCAGCCAAGTTCCCTGATATACGTCAGTTTGGAGATGATCCCCTGCAGATCTCCGATACCATCATTGTTCGTATCCAGAAAGGACTGCGGATAGATCTCGTAGAATACTGCATCTTTCAGCCATTCCGGCATTTTCATCACTCCTGTTCCGTTAAAACTGCACAGCCCCATGCCGGCAGTGTCAGAATATCATTACTGAATGTTACGGCATCTTCGTTTACGGTCAGCACACCGCGCAGAGCGTGAAATTCCGTACTGCTCAGATCCACAGTCTGTACCTGATCGCTGATGTTGTAGATGATTGCGGCAGGTTCATGCACACCGTCTTCCTTCATGATCATACATACGCTGTCTGTGGTCAGATCCTGATGCACCCAGGTACGTCCGCAGGCGATCACCGGGAAGGCATTCCTGATCCGCATAACCTCTTTCACGTAATTCACTATCGAATACGGATCTTTCATCTGTTCATCAAGAGGCGCAAACTTCATTGCCACTTCATCCATGCCGGGAGGTCCCTGTGTCATCCCTTCGGCATCGGGATCCTGTGTCCAGTACATCGGTGCCCTCTTGTTTTCATCCTTACCGGCACCTTTCATGCCGATCTCTTCCCCGTAATACAGGAAGACATTGCCGCTCATCAACAGATTCATCGCCTGCGCCAGCTTGGTCTTACTGCCGTCATCCGTCGCATAATACCCGGCACTTCTGCCCATGTCATGATTCGTGTAGAACGGCGCATTGACAGCCTGTGATCCATAGGACTGATACAGCTGCCATTCGCTTTCCTGGGCATTGCCGAAATCCCTGGCTTTATATCTGCCAAGCAGTGTAGAAGTGATCACGCCCGAGGCATCTGCAAAGGAGAAGTCAAACATCGAATCCACACCGGACGCATAATACTGCGCATAGGTATTCCGGTTCTCCCACCCCTCACAGACGATATAACAGTCCGGATCGAAGGATACAGCTGTCTTCTTTACCCACGAGAGGAACTGAATATTCTTCTCATGATCGCCCGTATAATACGATGTCACGGCATCCAGACGGAAACCATCGGTTCCCTTATCGATCCAGAACCTCATGATCTCCGCGATTTCTCTGCGTACTGCTTCATTATCAAGATTCAGATCCGGCATCCCCTCCCAGAACCTTGCTTCGTAGTACCAGTCAGAATCCGCGAGCTTTGCATATCCGCCCTGCATATTTCTGCTGAAGCGGTAATACTCCGCATACGGACATACTGCAGGATCAGGCTCCTGTCCGGCCGGCAGACTGCGCATATACTCAGTTGCTTTCATAAACCAAGGATGCTGCACAGAGGTATGATTCAGCACCAGATCCAGGATCACCTTCATGTCCCGGCTGTGTGCTTCCTGTACAAGCCTCTGAAAATCCTCCATCGTACCGTACTGCGGGTCAATACTCATGTAATCTGCCACATCGTACTTGTGATATGTCGGTGACGGACAGACAGGCATCAGCCAGAGTCCGCGGAAACCGAGATCATGAATATAGTCCAGTTTCTCCGTGATACCGTTAAGATCACCGATACCATCGCCGTCAGTATCCTCATACGAATAGACAAATACTTCATAGACAGAACCATACGGTTCCTGTACAGGCTGTTCCTGCAGCTTCGCATTGACCGCAGACATGTTAACAGCAGACTCACGTGGAATCTGCTGTATCACATATACGATCAGGGCAAGCACCAGGAGGACTAGTCCGATTACTTTCTTCCCGATCTTCTGTATCATTATCCTTTTACCGCTCCGCCCATGCCTTCAACATAGAATCTCTGCATGTAGAGGAACAATGCCGCGATCGGAATCGAGATCAGCACTGCCCCGGCCGCAAAGCATGTATACCACTGGTAGATATACTCTTTCTGCAGCATATTCCAGAGCCCGATGGCAACCGTAAACTGGTCAGCATTCGCCCGGCATATGACCTTTGCGAAAATGAAGTCTACCCATGGCGCAATGAATGATGTCATGACTGTATAGATGACGATCGGCTTGGCCAGAGGCATTGTGATCCTCGTAAAGACCTGCCACTGTGTAGCGCCGTCGATTATGGCAGCTTCGTCGATCGAGCGCGGGATCGTATCAAAGTATCCCTTGGCAATCTGGAAACCCAGTCCTGTACATGCGGAATAGACGATGATCAGACCGAAACGTATTGCCGAACCTTCGGTCAGGCCCATTGCCTTCAGGATGAAGTACTGGGCTACCATTGTCATGAAGCCGGGGAACAGTCCCAGGATCATCGCCAGATTCATATACGGTTTGCGGAAGGCAAAGCGCATCCGGCTGAGTGAGTAAGCCACCGACAGGACAAAGAAGGTACTGAAGATACAGCAGCAGATGGCAATGATCAGTGTATTTCCGAACATCTTCGGGAAGTTCAGAACATTTCTGTCTGTCAGAAGCTTGACATAGTTATTCAGCGTATATCCCTGCGGCAGGAACGTGTTCGTATACGCACCGGGTTCCGCACGGAAACTGGTCAGGACGATCCAGAAGATCGGCAGCAGCCAGATCACTGCCAGCACAGCCAGAAACAGATGTACAAGTATGTTGACAGTCAGTTTCCGGGTGCTCTGTCTGTTCTTTTTTCCGGTTACTTTCACGGTAGACATATTACATGAACGCCTCCTCGTTTTTGTACGAACTCGAGTTCCTGTATGTGATCAGAGTGATCACGGTCAGGATCACGAATGTCATAATGCCGATAACAGCACCCAGGTTATAGTACTGCTGATCGATCGTCAGCTTATACAGCCAGGTGACAAGCAGATCGGTCTGACCGGCAGTATCGCCGACATAAGTAGGACCGCCTCCCGAAAGCAGATAGATAACGTTGAAGTTATTGATATTGCCGACAAAGCTGGCGATCAGATACGGTGTGGTCACAAACAGCATGTACGGCAGTGTAATACGGAAGAAGATCTTCACAGGTCCGGCTCCGTCCATCTTTGCGGCTTCATAGAGTTCCGCCGGAATATTCTGAAGAATGCCGGTGACCTGAAGCATCGTATACGGAATACCTACCCATAGATTGATCACAATGATCGTTATCCTTGCCCATGTCGCATTCGTCCAGAACGGCAGCGGTGAACTGATCCAGCCGAGATTCTTCAGCAGAACATTCACGGCACCGGAGGGCTGTAACATGATGTTCATAATCATCAGCGTAACAAACTGCGGTACAGCGATCGACAGAACGAAGCAGAACCGCCAGAATGCCTTTCCTTTCGTATCTTTACGATTGATGATCATGGCAAGGATCATGCCCAGAATGTAGTTCAGGAATGTCGCAAAGATCGCCCAGACAACAGTCCAGCCCAGAACATGCCAGAACTGACGGCCGATATTGCCGTTCATATTCAGTACGCGGCCAAACTGATTCAGACCATCCCAGTCAAAGAGGACCAGATGCTCACCCTCCTTGGAGTATGTCGTAAAGGCCATCGAGATCATGTATACCAGAGGTACGATATTAAAGATCAATATACCAAGACACGGCAGTGACATCAGCGTAATATGCAGATTCTTGTCAAAGAGAGCACGGATATCCTCTTTCATTGAAGGAATGTGTTTACCCTCTTCACTCATCTTCTGCAGCTTATAGGCATGCCGCATCTGCAGGATCCACAGTGTAATGATCGCCGCGATCACAAACAGGGTCACGACTCCGGCAAGAAGGATCTGCTGCGAGTTATCACCTGCTGTATATTCATAGATCTGTTTGGCTTCATTCCATACTTTTTCCTGCACCCTGTCACCCAGTGAAGGCATCAGGGAAAGTGAGGCAATACCTGTATTGATCATATAGAACAGGAATGCAATCTCACACAACAATATGGCAATTCCCTTGACGATCTGCTTTCTGACGATCATGCCAAGTCCCATGACCACTGCCGACAGTTTTGTATACAGATCACCGTAACGTATTGCGTTCCTGACATTTATCTGTCTGTTTTCCATTTAATCACCTCCCACCGGATCAGGGAAAGATAACTGCAACCGGCCTTACCGGACCGGCCGCAGTTATTCACAGAGATAATGTTTTAGTTGACAGCGGACGTATTCATCGTCTCGTTCATGGATTCTGTCTTTTCAGCCGCATTGTCATGTGTAACAGTGCCGGCTACCAGTTCTTCACCCATGGACTGTGCAGGTGTCCAGTAGTTGCCCATATCGGCCTGCAGAGGCTGAACGATGGAAGCATAGCTCATCGTATCCATCTGTGCCTTGGCAAGAGCATCATCACCTACGTTGATGGACTCATCTGTCGGGATAATGCTACGGATATCGTAATGAGACTGCTGAGCATCTGTGCCGCCAAGGTATGCCGCAAGTGCAACAGCAACTTCCGGATGGCTCTGATAGAGAGCTGTTGTCGGGTTGACACCGATGGCCTTTGAACCGGCAAATGCCTTCATCTGCTTAGCCTCACCATTCAGTGTATAGGAAGGAGCAGCAGCGATACCAAGGTTGTCACCATAGGCATCAAGAGCTTTCTGATAATCCCATGTACCGGAGAAGAATGCATCAATGTCATTGCCTGTAGAAACATCACCGTTGACGAAGTTAGGATTTGCGACCAGATCAACCAGGTAGTTGGTTACTGCCACAGCCTTATCACCGCCGAAGTCGATTCCTGCTGCCGCATCGCCGCCGTCAGCACCAAACAGTGTGCATCCGTTAGCAACATAGAATGCTGCGATATACCAGGAGTTGTTTAACGGGAAAGCTACCTTGCCCTTTGTCAGCATCGTATCCAGATTCTTCGCATCTTCTTCTGTAAAGACACTCTTGTCATAGTACATGAACCATGTATTGGCTGTGAACGGAACACCGTATACAGAGCCTTCATAGCTGACTGTGTTGACAGTTGTCTCGGAATTCTTTGCCCTGATGCCATCCAGTGTGGAACCGCCGAATTCAGCGATCGCACCGGACTTCAGCAGATCGGGGATCTGGTCATTTGCGAACATGTATACATCTGCACCGGATGCGGGATCGTTGGCAAGATTCGTCTTGGCATCGCCTTCGGAACATACACCGTATTTGAATGTGAGTTTCCACTCCGGATGTGCAGCCGCGAAGTTGTCACACTGTGTCTGCAGCCACTTCTGGTTATCATCAGACTGATCTTCCTGAGGTCCCCAGACAGTAACCGTGATCTCTTCATCAGCCGGCTTGTCACCGCCGCCGCTCGGAGCTGCACTGCCGCCTCCGCCTGTACTGCCGCCTGAGCAACCTGCCAGCAGGGCAATACTTAACGCCCCTGCCAATAATTTCTTTGCGTTCATCATTTCTTTTCCTCCTATATGCTTATCGATAGTTTCATAACTACGATGACGCCTTACTTATACTCAAGATTCAGACCGTCGGCATCGAACATGTGGATCACATCTTCGCCGAAAGTGAATCTGATCGTCGAACCGATACTCAGGGAACGTCCCTTCAGTTCCAGTGTCGGTACGATGATAATACTGTCTCTGCCGAGAGTGTTGATATGCAGATGGACCGAAGAACCCATCATCTCACTGACATCGATCGTTCCTTCGATCATTGCACTCTCCCTGCCGTTCAGTGAGATATGCTCGGGACGTACACCGACCGTGATATCCTGCGGCTGTGTATTCCTCTGTTTCAGGTTCTGCTGTTTCTCTTCCGAGACCTCGATGACAGCGTCCCCGACCTTGACCGCATATCTGCCGCTTTCAGTGATGATCAGCTTACCGGCATAGAAGTTCATCTGCGGCATGCCGATGAAGCCTGCCACGAACTGGTTGACCGGCTGATCAAACACCTCCTGGGGAGTACCGATCTGCTGGATCTCACCATCCTTCATGATGACGATACGGTCACCGAGCGTCATGGCTTCGGTCTGATCGTGTGTGACATACATGAATGTGGAATTGATCTTCTGTCTCAGCTTGATGATCTCTGCTCTCATCTGGTTCCTCAGTTTGGCATCCAGATTGGACAGCGGCTCATCCATCAGCAGCAGTTTGGGGTCTCTGACGATCGCACGTCCGATCGCTACACGCTGTCTCTGACCGCCGGAGAGCGCCTTCGGTTTACGATCCAGATACTCAGTGATACCCAGGATCTCGGCAGCTTCTTCTACTCTTCTGCGTCTTTCATCCTTGGGTATATTTCTCAACTCCAGCGGAAACTCCATGTTCTGTCTGACCGACATATGCGGATACAGAGCATAGTTCTGGAAGACCATGGCAATGTCTCTGTCTTTTGGTTCGATATCATTCATCAGCTTGCCGTCAATATACAGCTCGCCTCTAGTGATATCTTCAAGACCGGCAACCATTCTCAGTGTCGTTGACTTACCGCATCCGGAAGGTCCGACGAGAACGATAAACTCTCTGTCCTTCACTTCCAGATTGAAATCGTCGACAGCGACAACTCCCTCTTCGGTGATCTTCAGATTATTCATCCGATGCGGTTTTTCATCACCCTTCTTTTTCTTCTTTGACGGTTCACTGTTCGGATAGATCTTCTGAATGTGCTTCAATACTACCTCTGCCATGATAACTCTCCTGTTCTATTTCTCTTCCCGTATATTCTTTACGCTCTCACCGGGAATGATCTCGTGATCGATAATGAAGTGCTGGGCAACACGGTGATAGCTGAGCCGCCACAGCAGATCTTCAACACTGCGCACTGCCAGTTCGTGGATATCCTGTCTGACCGTAGCGATCCTCGGTACGGCATATCTGGTATATTCAATACCGTCATAGCCCATGACCGAGATATCATCGGGAACCTTTTTGCCGGAATCCACTATACCGCGGATAGCCCCCAGAACGATCATGTCACCGATGGCAAAGATTGCTGTGATATCCGGTGCCTTCTTCAGCAGTCTGCGGGCTGCTTCATAACCGGATTCCAGAGAGAACTTCGAAGGTTCAAAATCTCTGTCCATATCAAAGTTCATTTTCCGCCGGTTGAACACCTCGAGAGCGCCGCTGAGCCGGAAATCACTGATCTGACCGAGATCTGTGTCGAGACTGCCGCCGATGATGCCGATACGCTCATGTCCCTGACTCACCAGGTACTCGATCGCATCTCTGGCTCCCTTGGTGTCATCTGTCGTTACACTCGAGAGATTCTCAAACGGCAGTTCTTCGGCATCGCCCGTGACCAGCACAGCCGGTACTTCGATCCTTTCAAAGCTCTCCTCAAAGTAGTTCAGATTGCCGCCGAGGAAGATCAGTCCCTTCGGTCTTCTCTGGACACAGAGCTGGATCGCTGCCTCTACCTCGTTGGCATCTTCGTCGAGAAAGGCAACACTGACTTCCTCTCCGTTCTCCCTGAAGACCTTCTGCATGTCTTCAAGGATCGACTCAAAGAAAACATTGCGGGATCCCTTGACCAGTACAGTCACCGGAGAACACCCCGTATTCTTCAGCTGTACAGCATTGGAATTCGGCTTGTAGTTCTCCGAAGCAATGACTGCCTCGATATCCTTACGTGCTTTCTCACTGACATCCGGATGATGATTGATCACCCTTGATACAGTGCCGATACTGTAACCTGATAATCTTGCTATATCCTTGATTGTTGCCATATACGCTACCTATCGTTTACGGAAACATTACCGTTAACGTTTACAGTTACAATGTATGTGACCGCTTACAATTTGTCAACACCCGAAATATAAATTATTTCGTAAATCGCTCTTTTCAAAGAATTAGTTGATAAATGAGAAAATGCCATAATGATATTCTCCATACGCAGTAAACAGATTGACAGGTAATGGAATACGGGTGATTTCATTACATCTGAAAGGAATCTGTTCCATCATTGTGGTC
>JAFUCL010000068.1 GCA_017459725.1 Solobacterium sp.
GACCACAATGATGGAACAGATTCCTTTCAGATGTAATGAAATCACCCGTATTCCATTACCTGTCAATCTGTTTACTGCGTATGGAGAATATCATTATGGCATTTTCTCATTTATCAACTAATTCTTTGAAAAGAGCGATTCCATAAGAAATGTGAGGTTTACAATTTATGATTTCAGCCAAAGAGATTGCGCAGAAACTCGGTGTATCCCCCTCCGCGGTTTCCATTGCGATGAATAACCGTCCCGGTATCAGTGATGAAACAAGGGAAATGATTCTTAAGGCAGCCGATGAAATGGGGTATGTTCACAAAAAAAGAAAGAGCAGCTTCGGCTCCATTCTTCACCTGTTTGTCAGTTCTTCCTTCACATCCACGGTCCCTTTTGACAACAATATGTTCCTGGATAAAGTCATTCAGGGTATCAGTCTTGAAGCACAGCAGCTGAATTATACCCTGCATATTACATATACGACTTTCCGCAATCTGACAGCCGAAAAGATTATAGCAACCATGGATGCCAATACATCCGGTATCATCCTGCTGCCTACAGCGGGTGAAATGATCAGTCCCAGTATCCTGAAATCACTGAAGATTCCGTTTATTACACTGGATAAACCGACCGAAATGTACGGCCTCGACAGTGTGACGATTGCCAATGCACAGGGCATCTTCCTTGCCGTGCAGCATCTCTTCTCACTCGGCCATACCAATATCGCACATATCGGCGGTGAGAGGGAATTCACCAATTTCTCAGAGCGCATACAGGGGTATATCAACTCGGTTGCCATGCATCCGGAGATGAAAGGTTCGGAAAATAACGTCTTCCGGATCGACCAGTACAGCAATTCCGAATCAAAGGATTATTCGGCAGCACTGAACGAAATCTTCGACTATCTGGAAAACAGCAAAGCAGGTATGCCGACCGGATTCATCTGTGCAACAGACTGGCTGGCCGTCGGCTGTGTGCAGACCCTGACTGCCCGGGGTTACCGTATTCCGCAGGATATCTCTGTCATCGGTTTCGACAACATTCCGATCAGTGAAATCACCGTACCGCACCTGACCACGGTCAATGTTCCGAAGGAACGCTTAGGCGCCCTTGCGGTCAACCGTCTTCATGACATTATCTGCGGACGGGCGAAGGAAAGAACCAAAACAAGTGTGCTGACAAATCTCCTGGTAAGAGAAAGCACCGGACCGGTCAAAAGAGTCTGACATATACAAGGATTCATAACATTAACAAAAGAACTGTTACCCATATAAAACCGGGCAGCAGTTCTTTCATTTGGCATTTACTTTCCGACAGGTTCCGGTTCCTTCTGCACTTCCGGACTTACCGTCAGCTGTTCACTGTTCTCATCATCCGTCTGCTTCATCACCAGTTTGATGATCAGCGGATACAGTGCTGTGTAATACAGAATGGTGATCAGTCTTCTGGCAAAGTGTCCCCAGTGACTGCCCAGCAGATTATCCAGCGGTTTGCCGATATTGTTGTTCAGCAGCACAAAGATAATCATACCTACTGCACAGACAATCACGCCTTTGGTATTGAGACCTGCAGGCTTGAAACGCACCCACCTGCGTTCAATGAAGCGGCCGATGCAGAAAGCAATCAGGAAGGCAATATCACCATATCCGTCGTTCATCATCTTCTGCGGATCCACAAGCAGTTTGCCATCCACATAGGTCATCGGATACGGCTTGAAGGTAATGTAGGCAATGGAAATGAAACCCACAGCGACACCGACCAGCAGGAAGCGGTCTTCCATCTCCGGATGCAGCCTGAGATATGCAAAGATTTTTTCCATGATAATCAGACACAATACGCTTTCACAGATCGCCACAAATACATCCTGCGGTGTATGAACGCCCAGATAATTGCGGGAGAAGCCTACCAGCATTGTTCCGAGCACACAGAGAACCGGCAGCCATCTGTGTCTCTTATCCGCTTTGGCAGCCATGCCTCCGAACAGCGGTGCAGCCGTTGCCGTATGTCCGCTCGGGAAGGAATATCCGGTCGCCGAGGTGATGGCATCTCCTGCCGGTATAATACGGGGATCACGGATCCACGGACGGTATACACATGCGGTCAGTTTCACCACCTGATTGATTCCGAGTGTCATACACATGGACGCAATCGCATACAGACCGTCACGTTTGTTGAGTGCCCAGTAAATAAACAGAACCGCAAGAATCAGATACCTTGTCGCAAAGTTTGATACAAACTCCATGAACGGTGTCCAGGCATCGTTGATGCTGTTACGGAAATCCTGCAGGAACAGAAGATAGCGGATATCAAGACCAGCGGTTTCTTCACCGGTATCTGTCGTTGCTGCGGTACCGGGTTCACGCAGTGTCACGCCGTCTTCCGTAAGAAGCTCACTTTCTTCCGCAGCTTCCGTAATACTTACCGGAAACCCGGAAACAGGCTGTGTATCCGCAGGCTGATACAGGTCTTTGCCCGGCAGCAGCAGTGCGGATGATAACAGGATTATTCCAGAAATACCCATGATGCAATTCCCCCTCTGACATCAAGGACCTCATTATATTTTGTTATTCATTTTGGCGTCAACCTAAATACCCGCTTCCCGAAACCGGCAAAAAATACAGAGCTTCCATTGAAAGTCTTGAAGCATGTGCGGTATTCAATGATCTGCAGAACCGCGCTTACGGCGGCATGGTCTGCGGACACAACAGCACCCTGAACTGTCTTGAATATCACCGTGACAGCGAAGTCAACATCGGTGCAGCAGACTTTATCCTCCTGCTGGCAAAACAGAGTGAAATAGAAAACGGCATGCTCGATACTTCACATATCAAAGCATTCCGTGTTCCTGCCGGTGTATTCATTGAGGTATATGCAGCAACGCTGCATTATGCGCCGTGCATGCTATCTCCGGAAGGTTTCCGTACAGCCGTTGTACTGCCGCGCGGAACCAATACGGCCAAACCGGAATTCACCCCCGTAACCGAAGAAGACCGCAGACTGAGAGCCTGCAACAAATGGCTGCTTGCCCATCCGGATTCCCCCGAAGCTGCCTCCGGTGCAATTGTCGGTCTCTGCGGAGAGAACATTACTATAAACTTATAAGAAGACAAGCAAATCCCGTCCTGGAAACCAGTGACGGGATTCTTTGTTACTTAATGATGGATTCGAGCCAGGATTCCGGCTTTTCGTAGCCGAGCAGCTTGACTACGGTAGCTGCTACGTTGGCAAGACCGAAGTCGCCTTCCTTGACTTCCGTTCCTTCCGGTCCGTTGTATACAGCGAAGGGAACAACTGCCAGGGAATGGCTTGTCTTCGGCTTCGGTGTACCGTCAGGGTTGGTTCCCTTGTCATACATTTCATCGGAGTTGCCGTGGTCAGCAGTAACGATGAGCGTGTAGTTCATCTTCCTGCATGCATCCATGATTCTCTTCAGCATCAGGTCAACGCTTTCCACACCGATCAGAGTTGCTTCATAGTTTCCGGTATGACCGACCATATCGCCGTTCGGATAGTTGCAGCGCAGGAATCTGTATTCGCCGGATTCAATTGCCGCAACCATGTGATCGGTAATCTCAGTTGCCTTCATCCACGGCTTTCTTTCAAACGGGATGATATCGGAAGGAATCTCTTCCCATGTTTCAAGTTCATCGGAGAACTTCTCAGAACGGTTGCCGTTCCAGAAATATGTCACATGACCGAATTTCTGTGTTTCGGAACATGCATAGCTCTTGATTCCCTTGTTTACGAGGAATTCGCTCATGGTGTCTTCAATGTGCGGCGGTTCAACCAGGAAGTGCTCCGGCAGTTTCAGATCGCCGTCATACTGCAGCATACCTGCGAAGTATACATCCGGTCTTCTGACCATATCGAACTTGTCAAAGCCCTTGTTCATGTAGTCAAACGCCTTGGAGATTTCAACAGCACGGTCACCGCGGAAGTTGTAGAGGATCACGGAATCACCGTCTTCAACCGTACCGGCAGGAACACCGTCTTTGCCTACTACGAAGCCCGGCAGGAACTGGTCTGTATAACCGCCCTTGGCACGCAGGTCTTCAATAGCTTCTCTTGCGCTTGCATACATATCGCCGTCACCGAGAACATGGATATGCCAGCCCTTTTCAACCATGGACCAGTCAGCTTCATAACGGTCCATCGTGATGACCATACGGCCGCCGCCGGAAGCGATGCAGGCATGGAAATCACCGTCGTTCAGGGAAGCAATGACTTCTTCCAGCTGATCAACATACTGCAGTGCACTTGTTTCCGGAACATCACGTCCGTCAAGCAGGATGTGAACTCTTGCTTCCTTGAGACCTTCTGCCTTGCATTCCTTCAGCATTGCAATCAGATGGGAAATGTTGGAATGTACATTACCGTCGGACAGCAGACCGAGGAAATGCATCTTGCCGTTATGATCCTTGGCGAAGGATACGGCATCCTTCCATGCTGTGGATTCATAAATCTTGCCGCTTTCAATGGATTCATTGACAAGCTTGGCACCCTGTGAATAGATCTGTCCGCAGCCCAGTGCGTTATGACCTACTTCAGAGTTACCCATGTCATCATCTGTAGGAAGTCCGACAGCTGTACCGCTTGCCTTGATTGTGGTATGCGGCCACTTGCTCATCAGTTCATCCAGCTGGGGTTTGTACGCATGAAGCACAGCGTTGCCGTGGTCTTTTTCAGTCCAGCCGACACCGTCCATGACTACCAGTACTACAGGTTTGCTCATAGTTTTTCTCCTTTGTTTATTTCTGAAATACCGTAGTAAATATATCACGCTTTGTGTACGTTTTCACGGGTTCTTCCGTATAATTGGGCAAATTGACAAAACAGTACGGAAGTGTAAAAAAGGTCACCTCCGGTGACCGTTGAATTTGAGCAGATGCGAAAGTGTCTGCTCATTTTATACTAAGAGTATGATTGATATCGATCTCTACACAGATTATCCATACTATGGAGCGTATACTGTTGATGACTTGTCATA
>JAFUCL010000132.1 GCA_017459725.1 Solobacterium sp.
CAAAAGAAAAGGCAGCAGTCCCAATCCCCATTGAAGGCTAAAGCTGCCAATATCGCTGCAGCACATAAATTACTGACAATAATCTACGCGCTGTCCAAGAGCGGCGAATTATACCGTTCCTAAGCGAATTATAGATCATTCAAAAACAAATTGGGAGAGGTTCTCCTGTTTTCGTCATGGCCTTTCCATAAAAAGTGGAAAACCTCATTCTTTGAGGATCTCCACTTGACTTAAGTTATCGAATTTTTGTTTGAAATTCTGTCCGGCATCTTCCCGGAACACGAACAAAAGTACACTGTGTAATGCTACAATGAAATCAGATAACAAAAGGAGGCGACAATGGGACTTTTTGACACGAAATACTGCAGTATCTGCGGAAACAAAGTCGGTCTGCTCGGCGGCATGAAGCTGGATGACGGCCATCTCTGCAAAGACTGCACTGCGAAACTTTCACCGTACTTTTCACGCCGGCACCAGACCGTGGATACCATACGCAAACATCTCGCTTACCGGGAAGCCAACGCAAAAGCCCTGTCTTCTCTGCAGATCAGCGGGAATTACGGAGATTCACAGAAGATCTGGATCGACAGTGCAAACCGCCGCTTTGTGATTGCCAGGACCTCTGACTTTGCCAGAACCAATCCGGATATCTTCTCCTTCGATGATGTCATTACAATCGAAAAGGTTCTGAAGGAAGAACAGGAAGAGCAGAAGACCAAGGATGCCCAGGGCAATGAGATTTCATACAACCCGCCCCGGTTTGAATACAGCACGTCGTATCATGTGCATATGAGTGTGCGCAATGCGGACATCGCCGATGATATCCGCATCGAACTGTACCGTGAAAAAACTTCCGGCACATACCACGACGATGAATTCTTCAGGTACAATGAGCTGACCAACGAAGCCATCAACACGATCAAACCCGGCGCAATATCCGAAGAAACCTTCAGAGAGCAGGAAACGGAAACACCTGCCGATACCCCCAGACGGTATGTCTGCTACATCCGCTGCCGGAACTGTGGTGCGCTCATAGAAGGACCCGCAATTCCGCGTTTCTGTCCGGAATGCGCTGACGCCATCACACTTGAGGATATCGGTGTCATTGATACCGAAACAGGCGATATACTGGTATAACCGCACGGAACGATCCGGTCTCATAAACCGGATTGTTTTTTTCTGCCCATACAAAAAGCCGCAGCACCCACGCCGCAGCTTCTGCATACTGATGTTTACAATACTGTGTTACTTCTTCTTTTTCTTCAAGGCAAAAGCACTGAGCACGGCAGCCGCTGCCGCAAAAGCACCGCCTGCCGCAATCCAGCCCGGAAATGATGCGCTCCCAAGCGACTCACAGTACTGCCGCAGTCCGCTCCTGTCCGCCGCACTGAACACATAATACATTTCCTCGCTCGGCTTCATATCCTGCCATTCAATCTTCGCCCCGACATATGAACCATCCAGGACCTCGATTTCAGGATCCATGACATATTTCCGCACCACACTGCCCTGCCGCAGATATCCGAGCAGTTTCTGCCAGTCGTCTTCTTTCAACTGCTTCGAAACTTCTTTTGACCGGCCGGTGCTGTCATGCCAGGAAGCTTCATAACTGATGCCGCCGGATATTCTGGAGATATAGAAATAATTGTTGCTTTCAGCCGTTGTTCCGCTCTCAGTCCACGCAAATGATGTAATGCTTTCCTCCGGAATATCTGTCCCGATCTGCAGTGTCTCCTTCTGCGGGAATATCTCAGCAGGATCCAACAGTTCACTTTCCCCGTATGCCTCCAGCTCATCGCCGGCATTGTACACTTCCACCCGGAAGCGCACATGTTCGGGAAAACCGTTCTCCTGGCAGACATATGCAATATAATCCGAACCCTGCACAGCTGTATAGAGCTGTCTTGTTTTCAGCAGATCCTCGGTGCTGCCGTCCGCATGCACTGCCTGCACGATCAGCCATGTTTCAACAGCCGCCGCATCTTCAGGGACTTCCCACCTGACCCAGACATTGTTATGAGCATTTTCCGTTTCCACATCAAAATGTTTCAGTTCCATGATTTCCCTTTCGGTTATTTCTTCCGCCATGATTATGTCTGCCGGCTGAATGGCCAAAGCTGCCAGCGCCGCCAATGCAATAAACCTTTTCATAATCAGATTATAGCAGATTGCCCGCAGAAACCATCACTCCGATAGGGTGTAAAAAACCGGGTCGTTTCCAACCCGGTTCCATGTGTATTCAGATGGTTATTCAGATACAGCATCATGAAGCGTGGCGCGTACGGCACCCGGTCCTTTCATGAGCTTTTCGTAGTAAGCGATGACACGGTCCGCAAGACCTGCCTTCTCAAGATCCGTACCGAAGATCACAGGATCCTTCAGCAGCGGCATCAGGACTTCTCTGACCTTTGCCGTATCAGCCAGGGCACCGAACTTGAGTTCCGCAAGAGCCGGCTTCAGTGTTTCAATCATCGGATCCGGACTCAGCTCAAAGGCTTTGCCCTCGTCATCGATTGCTGTCAGATAACGCAGCCATCCGGCGATGACCAGCGGGATCAGGCGCAGATTGGCAGGATTCAGATCTGCTCTTTCCATGTAACGGCTGATGGTGCCGCCGAAACGTACAGACAGCTTCTGGGAAGTGTCGGTTGCGATACGCTGCGGGGTATCCGGCATGAACGGATTCGGGAAACGCACATTGACTACTGTGTCAATGAAATCCTTCGGGTTGATGATGCCGGGATTGACAACGGCAGGCAGACCTTCCGTATAACCGACACCCGTAATCAGAGCTTTGAGATCAGCATCCTTCAGTTCATCACAGATCTTTGTGAAACCGAGCAGGCATCCGAAGACAGCCAGGGATGTATGCAGAGGATTCAGACAGGTGCTGACCTTCATGGTCTCAACACGTTCAACAGTCTCACGGTCGGTGAACATTATGCCTGCTTTCTCCATGGCCGGTCTGCCGTTCGGGAAAGCATCCTCGATAACAAGATATTCACTCTCCTCCGCATTGACGAACGGAGCGATATACGTGTTCTTGGATGTGATGACCGGCTTGAGATCAAAGCCGTCTTCTGCCAGCAGCTTCTCAACGGAAGCGTCCGGTCTCGGCGTAATCTTATCAATCATGGACCACGGGAAGGAAACCTTTCCGCTTTCCGTCAGATATGCCATGAAGCCGTCTTTAACGACACCGTTCTCCTGCCACTTTGCCGCATATGCGCATACAGCATCCTTCAGCTTATCGCCGTTATGTGAGCAGTTATCGGTGGAAACCATCGCCACCGGCAGTTCACCTGCACAGAATCTTGCATACAGCAGTGCCGCAACTTTACCGATATAGCTGTCAGCTTCCTGCGGTCCTTTGGCAAAGTCCGCTTCAACATCCGCTCTGAATGCACCGCTGCGGTCGGTCAGGCTGTAGCCCTTCTCCGTAATCGTGAATGTGCACAGCTGCAGGGACGGATTCTCAAATACCTTCTTCAGGGCTGCATAATCCTCTTCCGCTGCTCTGTCGAGAACATAGGAAGCCGCAATGGAGCCGATGACATCCTTCTTGACACTGCCGTCTGCGCAAAGTGTAACCGCAACGGTCAGGTTGTCATGCGGACGCATGCTTGCGGAGACGATCTCTCCGTCAAAGCCTTCTGCCGCCACAATACCGGTATCCATGACACCTGCTTCAATGAGTTTCTGAGCAGCTGCGGCATGGAATGCCTTGAAGATATTGCCCGCACCGAAGTGAACCCACACCGGATGATCCAGCGTGTTTTCCTTCAGCTTATCTGCATCGAAGGAAGGCAGACGGTAGCCGTGATCCAGCCACTCCTGTCTGTTTTCCTTAAGGTCTTTCAGTGTCAGTTCCATCTCAGAAACCTCTTGTCTCTGCTTTTTCTACTGCTTCCCAGAGACCATTGATGTATGCAGCACCGAGCGCACGGTCATAGAGTCCGTAACCCGGCATAGCAACCTCACCCCAGATCATACGGCCGTGGTCAGGTCTGATTGGTCCGTCAAAGCCTGTTTCATACAGAGCACGGATGATTTCATACATGTCGAAGGTGCCGTCGGAAGACAGATGAGCGGCTTCTTCGAAGTCCAGCGGTGTGTTGAACTTGAGGTTTCTGACATGTGCGAAGTGGATTCTTCCCTTCAGGGAACGGATCATATCAGGCAGATCGTTGTTCAGGTTTGTACCGTAGCTGCCGGAGCAGAAGGTAACACCGTTGTGCACATCATCAACAGCGTGCGTCAGACGCAGGATGTTCTCCTTGTTGATGATAATACGCGGCAGTCCGAATACGCTCCATGCCGGATCATCCGGATGGATGGCCATCTTGATGTCGTACTTGTTGCAGACAGGCATGATTGCCTTCAGGAAATAAACCAGATTTTCAAAGAGCTTCTCATTGTCGATATCCTTGTACAGCTCAAAGAGTTCCTTGACCTTGGCCATACGCTCCGGTTCCCAGCCCGGCATAACCGTACCGTTCATATCACCGGCAATACTGTCAAACATCTTTTCAGGATCGAGGTTGTCAACAGCTTCCTGTGTATATGCAAGAACCGTGGATCCGTCCGGACGCTTTCTTGCAAGTTCGGTTCTTGTCCAGTCGAATACAGGCATGAAATTATAGCAGACAAGGTGGATATCCTCTTCACCGAGGTTCTCCAGGCACTTGATATATGTTTCGATATCCTTGTCACGGTCAGGGCTGCCTGTCTTGATGGCGTCTGAAACGTTGACGCTTTCAATACCCTCGATTTTAAGACCGGAAGCCTCGACTTCGTCTTTCAGCGCTCTGATTTCTTCTCTTGTCCAGAGATCACCGGGCTGCTTGCTGTAGAGTGTCGTGATGACACCTGTAACACCCGGGATCTGTCTGATCTGTTCCAGGGTTACGGTATCATAGGCTGATCCATACCATCTGAGAGTCATTTTCATGATTTTCTGTCTCCTTTGCTCTTCATTAATATTATCTGAATTCGCAGTCACATTTAGAATTGCTCAGATTGTTGCGGACATTGCAAATATTGCTGTTTACCTGCTATTGTATATGCATGAGAAAAAACATACGCACAGCATTCAATCCCCGCCAGTATATGCTGTCGGAAGATTATGAGATCTTTTACTACAGCGATGCGGAATTCCGTTCCGTCGGCATGCACAGCCACGATTACTACGAGTTCTATCTGTATGAAGAAGGCAGTGTGACCATGGATATCGAAGATACCTCGTATCCCCTGCGCACCGGTGATCTGGTGCTTGTTCCGCCGGGAAGCGAACACCGAGCCCGGGTATTGTCATCCGAGAAACCGTACAGGCGTTTTGTCTTCTGGATATCAGTGCCATACTGCGAAATGCTGACAAAGGATTCCCCGGACTGCACCTGGCTGATCAGACATACTGAGACTGAAAAGACATATATCTATCACTTCAGTGAAACGGATTTCCACAGTGTGCAGGCTAAGATGGTCCGCATTCTCGAAGAAATCAGCAGCCGCCGCTTCGGACGTGACACCTATCTGCGCATTGCCGTCAATGATCTGCTGCTGGATCTCAGCCGCCGTGTATACGAAACCCTGAACACCGGATACACCGACAGTGAACGTGATACTTTCTCTGCCCTGCTTGCGTACATCGATCAGCATCTGAGCGATGATCTGCGTCTGGAACAGCTGGCTGCGAAGTTCTTCCTGTCAAAGTTCTATATAGCCCATACGTTCAAGGACAGACTGGGCCTCTCCGTGCACCGGTATATCCAGAAAAAAAGACTGGATGCAGTACGCAACGCAGTCATGAACGGTGAATCGGTTTCCGACGCATGCCGGGAATACGGCTTCACTGATTACTCGGTGTTCTACCGTGCCTTCCGCAAGGAATACGGTATGTCACCAAGTGAATACCGCACAATTGCCTCAAGAAGCGAATAACGGTATCACCGCTTTCGGTTTATCTGAACTCTTTCAGATCCTCCGGAGTGGTGATTTTTATATTGGCATAGGAACCCGTTACGGCTTTGATGCGCACATCCGTATACCGCAGAACCGCCGAGCAGTCATCCGTGCCCGTATAGCCGTCTCTTTCCGCCTGTTCCAGACAATTGATGATCAGGTCGGTACGGAAGGCCTGCGGTGTCTGGGCAGCCATCAGGGATTCTCTGGGCAGTGCTTCCGCAATATATCCGTCTTCCACCCTCTGCACGGTATCCTTGCAGGGAACCATCAGGCAGGCTGCTTCTTCCGTCTCCATTGCAGTTCTGAGGTCTGCCAGCTGTTCCGCTGCCAGGAAAGGTCTTGCGCCGTCATGAATGAACACCGTATCGCAGAGAGAGGCATGCAGACCGTTCAGCACACTCTGCTGTCTGGTCTTGCCGCCTGCCGCCAGCATTACACGTCCCGGATGCCGCCATGAAATATGTGCGAAATAATCAGCCGCGTCCGTTACAACCACGATCTGCGCACAGTCCGGATCATCCAGAAAAACACGCATCGTCCGTTCCAGAATCGTATGACCTTCTGCTTCGTAATAAACCTTGTTGAAGCCCAATCCCATTCTGCTTCCGCTGCCTGCTGCTACGATCACTGCTGTATATTTCATAGAAACCTCCGCCTGTATTCAATCCAAGTGTAGCGCAGAACCGTTCTGTGCAAAAGAAAAACCGGATAATCCGGTTCAGAGATGGAATACTCCGTATGACAGTGTTGTCATGATTACGGTCGCAATCGCAATGCCGATCAGAATCGACAGACTTGCCTGTTTCAGATCCATATCAAATACAGACGCAACCAGACTCCCCGTCCAGGCACCTGTGCCGGGCAGCGGAATGCCGACAAACAGTGCCAGTCCCCAGAATCCGTACTTCTCAATCTGCGGTCTGTTCTTCTCTGCCTTCTTCAGCAGCCAGTTTGCAATACCCGACATATGATGATCTGCCATCCAGTGCAGTATTTTCTTGATCAGCAGCAGAATAAACGGAATCGGTACAATATTGCCAATGATGCAGATGATGATTGCTTTCCACATCGGCATAGCCAGCAGTCTTGCAACAATGATGCCTCCGCGCAGTTCAATCAGCGGCAGCATGCTTACAATAAATACAGACAGTTCAGGCGAAATGTGCTGACCGATTGTTGCCATAAACCATGTAATAAATCCGTTCATTCCCGTCCTCCTGAACATCAATGCCTACACACTCTACCACAGCAAAAAAAATCTTTCAATCTTTTGAAATTAGGTGTTGACTTCATGTTTGTGCTTTGGTATATTGAATAGGCATTCGATGAGGGATTGGGCCTGTAGCTCAGGTGGTTAGAGCGCACCCCTGATAAGGGTGAGGTCGTTGGTTCAAGTCCATTCAGGCCCACCATACTCATCGGATTGGAATACATATGGGGTTATAGCTCAGCTGGGAGAGCACCTGCTTTGCAAGCAGGGGGTCAGGAGTTCGATCCTCCTTAGCTCCACCATTTGTAAGACAAACCGCTGGAAATCAGCGGTTTTTTCTTGCTCTTCTTCCTGTATGATGAATCTGTACAACAGGAGGACCTTACCAATGAATGCTTATGATGCAATCCTTACCAGAAGAAGCACCCGCAGCTATACGGATGCACCGGTGGATGAAGAACAGCTGAACAGAATCATTGAAGCAGGCCGTTATGCACCGAGCGGAGGAAACAGCCAGACAACCCATTTCTTTGTGATCACTGATCAGGAAGTTCTGAAGGAACTGGCCGAAGATGCACAGACTGCTTTTGCCGCCATGGAAACCGAACCCGGCATGTACAGATCCCTCGTATCTTCCATCAACCGTTCCAAACAGGGCAATTATATTTTCTACCACAATGCCCCTGTGCTGATCGTGCTTGCCAATCAGAAGGACTACGGCAACAACATTGCGGACTGTGCATGTGCGCTTGAAAACATGATGATTGCCGCCAATGAGATGAACCTCGGCACCTGCTGGATCAACCAGCTGAAATGGCTGAACGAAGACCCTGTGATCACTGCCGTTTTCCGCCGGTACGGACTTGAGGAAAATGAACGTATATACGGTGCCCTTGCCGTGGGACATCCTGCCACAGAGGATGGTATGCCGGAAAGAACACCCCTTCCCCGCCGCGGCAACCCCGTCACCAGAATCGGATAAAAGACAAGACCGCATTCCTCAAAGGTGATATGATCCCACCAAAGTAGACAGTGCAAATATAAGAAGCACTGCCCACGGAGGTGGGATTTTATCATGGGAAGAAAAACGAAATACAGTTACGAGCAGAAAGTACAGGCATGCGAGGATTATTTGAACGGTCGTAAG
>JAFUCL010000069.1 GCA_017459725.1 Solobacterium sp.
TGAAAGATTCAAAAGCTTTGCCGGACTCATAGTACTCCAGCTTTTTGGAAAGGTGGTAATGATTGCCGCGAAGAATCTCATATTTTTCTTCAAGTTCTGTCCTCATACCTTAGAAATACAGTAGAAAATCAGTGCTGTCAATTGTGGAGAAAATGCCTTCAAAACACCGTCAAAATGTGGTTTTCCACATGGCAAATCAGTCTAAAAAGCATGGATTCTCAGGTTTTCCACAAACCGTTGGATCTGAACCCGTACTTTTACTGTGTTTTTTGATTCGGATTCCTCAAAATGGGATCCAAACTTTTTTCATTTTGTGGAAAACTTTTTTCTTACCGTCTGAACAGTAACTCTTGCTTTGCAGTTTTTTGTAAAATTGTATTTATTTCAAGTACAACTGTGTTACAATTGAGGACAATAATGATTTCCGATAAGTTATGGGAATCATTAAAAGGGGGTATACATACTTGTTATGAGCAGAAGCAGAGAGGAACTCAAGAAAGCGGCAGTTGCGGCAATCGACAGACACCGTGATGAAATCATCGCTTACGGTGAAGAAGTGTTTGCGGCACCTGAGCTTGGATACAAGGAGGTTAAGTCGGCCGCGAAGTTCCAGGCATTCCTGGACAGTATTGGCTTTGAACACAAAGACAATGTCGCGATTACCGGCGTTCTGTCTACACAGAAAGGACGCAGCAGCAAACTTAAGGTAGCTGTCATGGGTGAGCTGGATGCGGTGCTGGTGCCCGGACATCCGTTTGCGGATGCCCTGACCGGAGCAGCTCATGCCTGCGGACACTGCTGCATGCAGGCGGCTTTGACCGGTGTAGCCTGGGCCATCAAGGAAGCAAACCTGATGGAAGACCTGGACGGTGACATTGAACTGATGGCAGTTCCGGCGGAAGAATATGTTGAGCTGGAATACCGCAACAAGCTGATCAAAGAAGGGAAGATCTCCTTCCTCGGCGGCAAGCAGGAGTTTGTCAAACTCGGTGTCATGGATGACGTGGACATCATGGTCATGCAGCACACACTTTCAACCCATAACAAAAAATACAAGGCGCATGCGGCAAGTTCAGCCAACGGCTTTGTCGGCAAACTTGTCAGATACATCGGCAAGGAAGCACATGCCGGCGGCGCTCCGTTTGACGGCATCAATGCCCTGAACGCTGCAGAGATCGGTCTTACAGCCATCCACGCACAGAGAGAAACCTTCCGCGATGAGGATCACATCCGTGTACATCCGATCATCACCAAGGGCGGCGATCTCGTCAACATCGTACCGGCTGACGTACGCATAGAAACCTATGTCAGAGGCGCTAACGTAGACGCAATCCTGGATGCCAGCAAGAAAGTCAACCGTGCCCTTGAAGCAGGTGCTTACGCCGTAGGTGCACAGGTGGAAATCGATGAGCTTCCGGGTTATCTGCCGATGAACATCAACGAAGAACTTGCCACGGTTATGTACAACAACCTCTGTGATCTGATCGGAGCCGATCAGGTAGAGAATATTGCCCAGGGCAGCGGCGGTTCCACGGATGCCGGTGATATCGCGCATCTGATGCCGACCGTTCATGCATATATCGGCGGCGCTTCCGGCGGTGCGCACTGCCCGGACTTCACAATCGAAGACAAAGAAATGGCATATGTTACGGCAGCCAAGGCGCTGATCTGCACCGTAATCGATCTGCTCGCAGACGGTGCTGAGAAGGGTCTTTCAATTAAAAACAACTTCACACCAAAGATGACCAAAGAGCAGTACCTGAGGGACTGGGGTCATCTGAACGCAGACTGATTCTTTTACAAGGGGAGGACAAAAGAATGAATGAACATCTGAAGGACTGGAAGGTCCACGCTCTGGCGTTTGTGCTTACACTGATTGCGGAACTTATTGCCACACAGAGAATCAACCTCGGTATTACAGCTTTCTCGCTGTTCCCGATGCTCTATGTACTGGTCTTCGGTGCAATTCTCGGCGGCTTAAAAGTAATTCCGAAGGAGATGATGGAAACTGCATCTCCGTATATCGGCATCTCGGTTATGCTGCTGACGGCAAAGATCGGATCCACAATCGGCCCGAACCTGTCAAAGGTCATCGCTGCCGGTCCTGCGCTGCTGCTGCAGGAATTCGGTAACCTCGGTACCGCGGTGCTGGCTATGCCGATCGCTATCTTCGTATTCCATATGGGCAGAGCTGCCATCGGTACAACATTCTCCATTTCAAGAGAAGGTTCCCTGGCTGTCGTAGCTGCCAAGTATGGTCTTGACTCCGAAGAAGGAACCGGTGTCATGGGCGGATATATCACAGGTACCGTTCTCGGCACACTGTTCTACGGTATTATGGTTTCCCTGCTCTGCAACCTGAATCTCTTCCATCCGTATGCACTGGCTATGGCATGCGGCACAGGTTCGGCATCCATGATGTCCGCTTCCCTGGCAGCAGTCGTTGATGCATATCCGGCTATGGAAGCAGAGCTTTCCGCATATGCGGCAACATCCAACATGCTGAGTTCCGTCGACGGACTGTACATGAGTCTCTTCATTGCCATCCCGATGGTTGAATGGATGTACAAGAAATTCACAACGAACAACAAACACTATAAAGACGGCAAGCCGATTACCAAGAAAGCCTGAGGAGGAACGGAAAAATGACAAAGACAGAATGGATTACATATATTAAAGTTCTCGTTATTACAGCACTCTTCGCTTCCATCGGCAACTGGATCAGCACGATCAGAGCAGGCACGGGCAACATCGTTACACCGTTTGCGGCTCTTCCGGGTCTTCTGCTTCTGCTGTTCATCACACTTGCAGGTCTTGTGATCTACAATCTGCTCAACAAGGTATTCGGCAAGAAGAACCTGCCGGCTATCGCATATATCTCACTGATTGCCATTATCATGACGATTCCGGGTTTCCCGGGCGCTGAGTTCACTGCCTCCTCCATCAACAAGATTGGTCTTCTGCCGCTGTGCACACCGATCCTGGCTTATGCAGGTATTTCCCTCGGCAAGGATCTCGATACCTTCAAAAAGCAGGGTGTCGCCATCGTCCTGGTATCCCTGTTCGCATTCGTCGGAACATTCATCGGTTCCGCAATCATTGCCCAGATTATTCTGAAGCTTACAGGCGTTATCTGATGCACAGAACAGCCCGCACATCATGTGCGGGTTTTCTTTTTGCAAAAGAGCAAAGATTCATGACATAAATGTGCTTGATATACCATGTTGCGGAAATGCCTGAAATTGTATACTGATAATAGAAATAAGCAAAGCAGGATATCATGGACACTTCTTACGGCAGTATGTATTTTCTGTCCGTGCTGTTTCTGCATCATTACAATCGAAAGGAAAGGAAAATTATGAGCAAACTTAGAATCGGCGTAATCGGCTGCGGCGGAATTGCCAACCAGAAGCATTTCCCCGCCATGAAGAACAACAGTGATCTGTGCGAAATTACTGCGTTCTGCGACATCATTGAAGAAAGAGCAGTACAGGGATGCAAGGAATACGGCACAGCGGATGCCAAAGTCTATACGGATTATCATGATCTGCTTGCGGATCCGAACGTGGATGTTGTTCATATCTGCACACCGAACGTATCCCACAGTGAGATCACGGTTGCGGCATTTGAGGCAAAGAAGCATGTTTACTGCGAAAAGCCGATGTCCCACAGTGCGGAAGATGCACGGAAGATGGTTGATGCCTGGAAGAAGAGCGGTATGAAGTTCACAATCGGTTATCAGAACCGTTTCCGTCCGGAAGTGCAGAATCTGCATGCGGCATGTGCTGCCGGCGATCTCGGTGAGATCTACTATGCCAAGGCTATGGCAGTGCGCAGAAGAGCAGTTCCGACATGGGGTGTATTCCCGAACAAGGCTCTGCAGGGCGGCGGACCGCTGATTGATATCGGCACCCACGCGCTTGATATCACGCTCTGGTGCATGAACAACTATGATGTTGATTCCGTATCCGGTTCCGTCTTCTACAAGCTCGGTCATCTGCCCCAGGCTACCGAAGGCAATCTGTTCGGACCGTGGGATCCTGAAACATACGAGGTTGAAGACTCCGCATTCGGCTTCATCAAGATGAAGAACGGCGCCACTATCAACCTTGAAGCATCCTGGGCAATCAACCTGCTCGAAAGCAGAGAGGCTTCCACAACCCTGGCCGGCACCAAGGCAGGTGCTGAGATCCGTTCCGGCATGAGCTTCCCGAAGAACGAACTGATCTACAACCGCGGCAGAAACGGACAGCTGATGGAAGAAACAATCAGTCCTTCCGGTGAAGTTGCATACTTCGGCGGCAGTGCCGGTGATCCCGGAACAGTTGACTGCAGACAGTGGCTCGAAGCCATCATCAACAACACCGAACCGCTGGTAAAGCCGGAGGAAGCGCTTGTTGTTACAGAGATTCTCGATACGATCTACAAAGCAGCAGAAGAGAATCACGAGATCAAATTCTGAGGTGACGGTATGAAGCTTGGATTTATTACTTCGATTCTGGAAACATACACCTATGAGGAAATGATGGATTTCGCTTCCGAACAGGGCTTTGAATGCGTTGAAGTCGCATGCTGGCCGGCCGGAAAGGGTGAGCGCAGATATGCCGGTACAAGCCACATCGATGTAGGCCGTGTACTGAGCGATGATGCATACTGTGAGCATATTCTTGCCTACAGCAGGGAAAAGAACGTCGAGATTTCCTCACTTGCCTTCTATCCGAACAACATGGACGGCGATCTTGAGAAGAGAGCAGCTGCCAATGAACATCTGAAGACAGTCATCCGTGCCAGTGCCAAGCTCGGTGTCAATATGGTCACTACGTTTATCGGCCGTGACCAGAACAAGACACTGGAAGCCAACTTCGAGATCCTGAAGGAAGTATGGCCGCCGCTGCTGGATCTGGCAAAGGAACTCGGTGTGCGCATTGCCATTGAGAACTGCCCGATGCTGTTCGGTCCGGACCAGTGGCCGGGCGGACAGAATATCATGACCACACCTTCCAACTGGCGCAAGGTCTTTGAACTTCTGCCGTATGACAATCTCGGCATCAACTATGATCCGTCCCACTTTGTATGGCAGTTCATTGACTATGTGAAGCCGATCTATGAGTTCAAGGACAAGATCTGGCATGTTCACTACAAGGACATCAAGCTGTATCCGGATAAACTGAATGATGTCGGTATCATGGCATATCCGCTTGACTTCATGGCACCGAAGATTCCGGGTCTGGGCGATGTGGACTGGGGCAAATATGTCAGTGCCCTGACCGATATCGGCTATGACGGATATACATGCGTTGAGGTTGAGGACCGCTCCTTTGAAGGCAGTGATGAAGCAATCCGCAATTCACTGATCCTCTCCAAGCGTTATCTGAAACAGTTCGTTATCTGATGCACAGAACACAGCCTGTAACATGGCTGTGTTTTTCTTCTTGACTGAAGTGCACATGAACCGTGTACAGTTGATGTATAGGAGAAGAGAACATGAAATACAGAAGACTCGGTAAGACAGATCTCATGGTCAGTGAGATCGGCTTCGGCGGGGAGTGGATGGAAAGACACAACGCGCAGGAAGTTGAAGAGGTGATCAGAACCTGTGAAGAGGAAGGCATCAACATTCTTGACTGCTGGATGGCGGAACCCAATGTCCGCACCAATATCGGCAAAGCCATCCATAACACAAGAGACAAATGGTATATACAGGGACATATCGGATCAACATGGCAGAACGGCCAGTACGTGCGCACAAGGGATATGGAGAAGGTCGTTCCGGCCTTTGAGGATCTGCTTGAGAGACTGCAGACAGACTATATCGATCTCGGCATGATTCACTTCGTTGACAGCATGAAGGAATACGACGAGATTGTTACGGGACCGTTCCTGCAGTATGTGAAGGAACTGAAGGAAACAGGACGGATACAGCATATCGGCATGTCCTCCCACAATCCGGCCGTAGCCGCAAGAGCAGTCAGGGAAGGGCTGATCGAGAACCTGCTGTTTTCCATCAATCCTGCCTTTGATCTGATGAGCTCCGGCGATGATATCCTGGACAGAATGTTCGGTGAACATGTGGAGATGAATCAGCGGATCGATCCGGCAAGAGCTGAGCTGTATCGTCTGTGTGAAGAGAACGATGTCGGCATTACCGTTATGAAGGGATACGGGGGCGGACGTCTCTTTGATGCAAAGCGCTCGCCGTTCGGGATTGCGCTGACTCCGGTGCAGTGCATTCACTACATTCTGACAAGACCTGCAGTGGCTTCAGTCATGGCGGGTTATGATACACCGGAACATGTCCGGGATGCGGTTGCCTATGAAACAGCAACAGACGAAGAAAAGGATTTCGCTTCCGTGCTGGCCAAAGCACCGCTGCACAGATACGGCAATGAATGCACATACTGCGGTCACTGCCGTCCGTGTCCGGTGAATATCGACATTGCCATGGTCAACAAGTACTACGACCTGGCATCCATGCAGGAAGAGGTCCCGGAAAGCATCAGGGCACACTACATGGCGCTGGACGTGCATGCCTCTGCATGCATACAGTGCCGGAGCTGTGAGAGCAGATGTCCGTTCGGTGTCCCTGTTGCGGAGAGGATGCAGAAGACAGCAGAGCTCTTCGGAGAATAGTCAACTACCCGGCACTGAAGTGTCAGGCTTGAGAAAGCCTTAGTTGATCGGCCCAAGGTCTACGAGACCTACGTTACCGGCAAATGTATAGGCACTGCAGGATCTTATACCACGTCCTGCACGATGCGGTGTGTGGTCAA
>JAFUCL010000070.1 GCA_017459725.1 Solobacterium sp.
ACTCATGGAACTGAGCGGAACCGAAAGTTCTCATTTTGATGGAATTGCTCTTCATAAACCCTCCTTTTCCGGTATACCGGTATGTGAAATTGTGAACAATAGAAGAGAATCAGCTTCTGTTCTCATATTACTGTATACCGGGATACTTGTAAATAGGCTTTTAAATACCGCATAAATACGCACTTTAGTTGATAATATACGATGATTATCAAATTTTGTTATTGACCGGTATACCGGCGCGGTGTATTCTGTGCGTAGTGATTGGAATGGCATTTTATACAGGACAAAGGCATAATCAGCCGCAGTATCGGGTTTCACGGCCGGAAACCATTCAGCTGTTCTGCAGAGTCCAATGTACGGAGTGCTGCCCAACAGGAGGAAAATATGAATTACTTGACAAGTGAGAGCTCTTTTTCATTTCAATATCGCTGGTTTGTTGAAAACTGCGGTATGTTCCGGCTGCCGAACGGCAAAACCATCATTGTGGATCCGGTCATGCTAAAAGATGAGAGCGAATGCACAAAGGAAATGGAAAAGAAGTTTATTTCCGGTTTCTCATATACAGAAGTTGATGCATGCGATCTGATTCTGATTACACACGCTCACGGAGATCATTACTTCTCCCTGAAAAAAATCTGGGAGAAATTCCATGCTCCGATTCTGATCAACGGCTGGAGTGCTTTCTATCTTGCAAGAGAACTGGATATGCCGGTAGGTGCGTTTATTCCGATGACGGACGGAAACGAATACAATTTTGATTTCTGCCGCATCAAGTGGCTTGCCGGACGGCACAGTGAAGGCGCAGGCTCCAAACGTGTATCTGATCCGGGTCCAGGCGATACACCGCAGGAAAGAGAACTCGGTTACCGCGGAACCATCTATAACAGCAACTTCATCATCATGCTGCCGAACGGCATGAAGATTGCTTATGATGCAGGCCGCTTTGAACCGTATCTTCTGGAACTGGAAAAGTACAACCCGAATGTCGTTCTCGTACACACAGAGAAAGATATCAACTATTACAGCGATACCATGTGCAAGTCTGCAATCCGTTCCGGAGCACAGTTTGTCATCCCTCTCTGCGTACAGCATTCCGGGGAGAATGCAGAAGAGATGGTACGGCTTGCCAATGAAAAACTGAAGGAAGCCGGCAGCTGGTGCAGGGCAATCAATCCGAAACCCGGTCAGTGGATTACCTTCACTATGAACTGCACCGCTGAATAATTCACGGTGCCCACCTTTTAAATAATGAAATTGGAAAGAGGACTATTATGACCAGAGATATAGCTATAGTATTGTTTGCGTTTCTTCTGTTTGTTGCTTTGATTCTCTCGGGAAAAGTAAAGATTCATGTAGCCGCAATCGCAATACCGATCATTCTTGAAATCACAGGTGTTCTTGACTTTTCACAGGCATGGGGCGGTCTGACCAACAGTTCCGTTGTCATGATGGCTTCCATGTTCGTTGTCGGTACAGCAGTCGGCAAAACCAGTCTGTTGTCTAAGATGAGCAAAACACTGATTAAACCGGGCTCTTCGGATTTCAAAATCATGCTGGGTCTTGCCATTCCGGCACTGTTCCTGGGCTGTTTCACCAATGCGACAGCTTCCATGACCATCATGGTTCCGCTGATTACAGCCGTATGTGCCGAGCATAAGAGACCGCTGAGTAAGTTTATGCTGCCGGTAGCTGCATTCTGCCAGACCTGGGTCGGCTTCCTTCCGACCGGAGGCAACGCTGCAGGCTACATCACAAACAACACCATCGTTGAAAACCTCGGCGGTACAGGAACATTCACATACTTCACAGCCATGATTTCCCGTATCCCCGTACAGCTGATCATTCTGCCGCTCATCTGCTGGCTGTGCGTCAAGCTCGCACCGGATCTCGGCAATGTTCCGACAGCAGAGGATGAAGTAAAAGCCAACTCCCAGGCAGAAGCGAATGCAAAGAAATATGCTTCCAAGCTGACACCGGGACAGGAACGCTTCACACTGATTGTATTCGGCCTGACGGTACTCGGCATTGTTGTCTGTGCACTGAACCGTATCAACACATGGTATCCGTCACTTGTCGGCGCACTGGTTCTTGTTGTCTGCGGAATTCTTACTGACAAAGAAGCCATTGCATCCATGGGAAGTCCTGTTATCTTCATCACCGTCGGTACACTTCCGCTTGCCACAGCACTGAAAGTGACAGGAGCAGATGTACTGCTCGCTGATATGTTCAACAAACTGACAGGAAACATGCCGCCGGTTATGATCATGCTCTGCATGTATATCATCTGTATGATACTGACACAGTTTGTATCCAGAAGTGCAGTCAGCAGTGCATTCCGTACACTGGCCGCAGTCATTGCCGTACAGAACGGTTATGATCCCAGAGCTCTCATGCTTGCTGTAACCGAAGGTGCCAACAATGCATACTGCACACCGATGGCAGAGCCGGCAATCACAATTGGTTCCGAAAAGGGCGGATATACAATGTGGCAGCACTTCAAAATGACGTTTCCGCTGATGCTGGTGGATCTGCTGATCTTCGCAATTTACATCCCGCTGGTATTCCCGCTTAAATAAGTTTTGTATTGCCGTATACTGTATGCATTCCCCTCAGTTTACAAATAAATAAAAACGGTGCAGATCAACTGTCTGCACCGCATGGTATACAGTGTTGGCAAATGATGAAAACAGAAGAGCAGCCGCTCTTCTGTTTTCTTATCTTATTGTTTGTATACAACGCCGTCCTTCATGACGAAGCACACATCGTTCATGACCGACATATCATCCAGCGGATTGGCCGGTACGGCAACGATATCCGCAAACTTACCCGGTGTGAGGGACCCGATGCATTCGCTCATGCGCACCAGCTCAGCATTCCTGCATGTTGCGGCCTGCAGTACGTATACAGGCGGCAGTCCTGCTTCTGTCATCAGTGCAAACTCCCTTGTCTGCATACCGTGCCAGTTGCCGGGTGTTCCTGCATCTGTGCCGAAGCAGATCTTTACACCTTTCTCATAGCACTTCTTCAGATTGGTGTAGTGGTTGCGCAGACACATCGCAGCCTTTTCAACATTCTCGGGGTTGATGCCTGATTCAACACCGTTGTCCACGATTGCTTTGGCAGCAATAATCGTAGGAATCAGATACGTACCGGTTTCCGCCATCATATCGATTGCTTCATCATCCATCAGCATTCCGTGCTCAATGGAGTGGATACCTGCACGCATGGCAATCTTCATACCTTCCGCACCATGCGCATGCACGGAGGACATACGGCCGCGAGAGTTGACGATTTCAAGTGCTGCTTTCATTTCGTCAAAGGTGAGTTCGGGAGCACCCGGTTCATCACCGAGTGACATGACACCGCCGGTTCCCATGAACTTGACCTGATCGGCTCCGAATTTGAAGATGGTGCGGGCGGCTTTTCTGGCTTCATCGGGTGAATCGACAACCAGAGCACCGATGGTACCCGGATCTGTTTCAAACGGATAGCGTGTATCCGCATGTCCGCCGGTTGCCGTGATTGTTTTGCCGGAGGTAATCATACGCGGTCCGCTGATCCTTCCGGCATTGATTGCTTTCTTCAGGGCAACATCTTCAAAGTTTGAACAGCCTTCATCTCTGATTGTCGTAAAGCCTGCCATCAGATCTTTCTGCAGATTCAGATAACCGTTGATGGTGGATTCGGCTGCGTTTTCATATCCGGCATCTTTCGTATCGCCGTTGCTTGTGCAGTGCATATGTCCGTCAATGAGTCCGGGCATAACGAAGCATCCGCTGAGATCGATGAGCTCGGCACCGTCCGTGCTGACTTCCGCTGCCGGCATAACAGTCTTGATCAGGTTGTCCTCAACCACGACGGCCATGTCCGAACGCACTGTTTCATCTTCTGCTGTGAATAGTTTTCCGCAAAGTATTACTGTTGTTTTCATTATCCTGTGTCTCCTTCTGACTGAAGAAATCATAGCGGTATAATCGTCTGCCTGTAAATAATTCCGGAGGGTTCTCACAACAAAAAACAGGAAGCCTGTCACAGCTTCCTGAAAGATTTACAGCAGCGGGATGTTGGCAGCTTCGCACTGACGGATCATTTCTTCCGGCCAGATGGATGCCTGCACTTCACCGATATGTGCTTTGTTCAGCAGCAGCATGCACAGTCTGGACTGTCCGATGCCTCCGCCGATGGTATAGGGGAGTTCCCTGTTCAGAATCATCCTGTGATATGGGAATGTGAGTCTTCCTTCACAGTTGCTCTGTCTGCACTGAGCGGCAATGGATTCTTCGTCCACACGGATGCCCATGGATGAAATCTCCAGCGCACACTGCAGGGACGGCAGCCAGAACAGCAGGTCTCCGTTCAGGTTCCAGTCATCGTAGTCCGGAGCACGTCCGTCATGCGGTCTGCCGGAAGCTTCCAGCGGCCAGCCGATCCGTTTGATGAAGACGCATTTCTTCTCGCGGGTGATTTTGTTTTCTCTCTGTTTCGGAGAAAGATCCGGATACAGATCTTCAAGCTCCTGGCTGTCGATGAAGAATACATCATCAGCCAGTCTGCATACAGCCTGCGGGTATTTGTACCATACTTCATGTTCCATATGCTTGATGACTTTGAAGATCAGCCTGACCGTGCTTTCCAGAACTTCCTCGGTGCGTTCTGTCTTGGCGATGACTTTCTCCCAGTCCCACTGGTCAACGTAGATGGAATGCAGATTGTCCAGCAGCTCATCACGGCGGATTGCATTCATGTTTGTATACAGACCGCGGTGTACGGGGAAATCATATTTTTTCAGAGCATAGCGTTTCCACTTGGCCAGCGACTGTACAACTTCGATCCGCTCATCCGGTATTTCCTGTATGTCAAATGATACAGGACGTTCGATTCCGTTCAGATTGTCATTCAGACCGGAAGCTTTGGTGACAAACAGCGGCGCACTGACCCGGGACAGATTCATCTCGGCAGCGAATTCACGCTGAAACGTATCACGTATATATTTGATGGCATCCTGTGTCTCCAGGACAGACAGAGTAGGCGAATAGTTTTCAGGCAGTGTCAGTTTCATAACGGGTTTTCCCTTCAAATATGGTATCCATTTTAGCATCATATGCTGAAATATAAGCATGAAATTGCGGTATTTTGACAGTGTACCTTCCGGTAAATGAAATCACTGGTGAAGCAGGTGAAATACCGTATAATATGCATGAGTGCGAAAGGCGGTAATGAATATGTTTGAACTGCGCAGATATCATCATCCCGATTTTACCCTTGAACCGTTTGTGAGTGCACCGGATGCAGTGCTCTGTCCGGTTGAAATGGATACTGTAGCGCCCGAAGGATACCATGCTCTGAGCATCTATCCGGAATATTTCAAGATCAACGGTACATGGCTGCTGGCGGAAGAAAGCAGAATGGACTGTGTGCCGGTATATAAAGACGGCAAAGTGCATGTGGTTGAATTCAGACTCCTGAAGAAGGGAGATCTCGTCATCTGCGGCAGAAGCGAGGATGCACACGAAGGCATTTACGTACATCCCAACGGCTTCGATGAAGCAGCGTCCCTGCAGGAAACCTTTGCCTTCCGTATGAACCGTTCCCGTGAGACAGCATTCTCCAGGGATTACGACGAGATTGCGGAACTGCTGAAGTATGAGAAGGAACACGGCTATGTCGTATGGGTTATGGGTCCTGCCTTCAGCTTTGACAGCAGCGCCCGTGAAGCATTCGCAAAGATCATTGAAGCAGGTTATGTCAATGCCGTACTGGCCGGCAATGCCCTGGCTACCCACGATCTTGAAGGTGCATATCTCCGCACAGCCCTGGGTCAGGATATCTATACCCGTGAGAATATGCCCAACGGTCATTATAACCATCTGGATACGATCAACCGTGTCAAGGCAGACGGCGGCATACGTGCATTCATTGAGAAGGAAAACATTCATGACGGCATCATATATACACTGGAGAAATGCGGTGTTCCGTATGTGCTGGGAGGATCCATCCGTGATGACGGCCCGCTGCCTCCGGTATACGGCAATGTATATGAAGCACAGGATGCAATGCGGAATGAGATCCGCAAAGCAACAACCGTCATCTGTATGGCAACGATGCTGCATACAATCGCCACCGGCAATATGACACCGAGTTACAGAACACTGCCTGACGGAACCGTCAGACAGGTGTACTTCTACTGCGTGGATGCGTCTGAGTTCATGGTGAACAAACTGGCGGACAGAGGCTCACTTTCCTCCCGCGGCATTGTCACCAACGTACAGGATTTCATCACCCATACAGCCACCAAACTCGGTCTGTAAACATTCGCATCATCACCCGGAACAAAACTGCCCTTTACAATTAGCAGGTACCTGTTGTAATATGTGGCAGGTACCTGTTTTATTTGGGGGTGATGTGTATGAATGAGAAAGATATCTTTGATGAACTGGACCGGATCATGCGGCTGATCCGCAGAAGCAGAGGCAAAGACCACCGCGGCAGAGGACACCGCAGAATACTTGAAGCAATCACAGCACAGGGAACCATGCCGACCAGAGAACTGGCGGAGATCCTTGATGTCAGACCTTCTTCCCTGAATGAAATACTGGGAAGAATGGAGGAAGACGGACTGATTATCCGTTCCCGCAGTGAAAGTGACCAGCGTGTTGTGCTTGCCGGCATAACGGAGGCAGGCACGGCAGAGCTGCAGAGAATCCGGGAAGCAGAAAAAGCTTTCCGCACCAAAGTAAGCGATGTGCTTACGGCGGAGGAAAAAGAAACATTTATGCGTCTTGCGCAAAAGTTCGCAGACGGACTGGAAGAATCCGTTCCGGAAGAACCGGAACACAGAAATCGTTTTGAGAGGAGGCGGTTGTAATATGTCAATGCGCAGAGGATTGGGCGGTCCCGGTGGCCGTTATCTCACTGAAGAAGAAATGGCCAATAAACCGAAGGTGACAAAGGAACTGCTGGTCAGAGTCTTCTCCTACCTGAAACCGTACTGGAAACAGCTTCTGCTGGTGCTTGCGGCAATCGCAGCTTCGTCTGTGTTCAGTCTGTATCCTTCCATTCTGACCGGACGCATCATTGATGAAGGTCTGATCGGCCGGGATCTGAATGCCCTGATCAAACTGATTATCCTGTCCCTGGCGGTAACATTTGGCGCCAACCTGATCGGGGTGCTGGAAAGCTACATGAATACATGGATTGCCCAGCATATTACATTTGATATGCGGAATACCATGTTCCGGCATCTGCAGCAGATGTCGCAGCGTTTCTTCACCAGCAACAACCAGGGTGACATCATCACCCGCATGACCAGTGATATCTCCGGTGTGCAGATGGTGATCACCAATACCTTCACGAGTATTCTTTCCAACTCGATTACCCTGATCATTGCCCTGATTGCCATGTACCGGAAAAACTGGGTGCTGGCGACCATCGGCATCATCATCGTTCCGCTGTTCACGATCCCCACCCGCAGTGCCGGCAAAACCAGATGGAATCTGACCAGAGAGGCACAGGAATGCAGTGATGAGATCAACGGTATTCTGAATGAAACGCTCTCTGTCAGCGGACAGATGCTTGTTAAACTCTTCTGCCGTGAAGAAGCCGAATACCAGAAGTATGAAAAGGCCAATGAGCGGATGATCAAGCTGAATATCAAGGAGAGCATGGCAGGACGCTGGTTCCGGGTTGTAATCAGCACGTTCACAAGCATCGGACCGATGCTGCTGTACCTGGTCGGCGGTATCCTCATGATGAAGTATGATTCCAATCTTACCGTCGGTGATATCACGGTGCTGGTGGCACTGCTCGGCAGGATGTACGGTCCGGTCAACAGTCTGCTGAATATCCAGGTGGAATGGATCCGTTCCATGGCTCTGTTCACCCGTATCTTCGAATACTTTGACATGCCGGTGGAAATCAAAAACAAAGAGAATGCTCTGGTTCCAAAAGAAGCGCACGGCAATGTGTCCTTTGAAAACGTCTGCTTCCACTATGATCCGGAACGTGAAATCCTGAAGGATGTCAGCTTCACTCTTGAAAGCGGCCACAGCATTGCCATTGTCGGACCTTCCGGCTCCGGCAAGAGTACGATGATCAACCTGATTCCGCGTCTCTACGATGTAACGGCAGGCTCGGTGAAGTTCGACGGTGTGGATGTCCGTGATCTTGATCTTGTTTATCTGCGCAGCAACATCGGTGTGGTTACGCAGGATACGTATCTTTTCAACGGCACGATCCGTGACAATCTGCTGTACGCCAAACCGGATGCGAGCGAAGAAGAACTGATCGAAGCCTGCAAAAAGGCCAATATCCACGACTTCATTACAGCTCAGCCGGAGGGATACGATACTATTGTCGGCAACCGCGGTCTGAAACTGTCCGGAGGTGAAAAACAGAGAGTATCCATTGCCAGAGTCCTGCTCAAGGACCCGGCTCTGCTCATCTTTGATGAAGCGACTGCCTCACTGGATTCCATCTCGGAGGCAAAAATCCAGGAAGCCATTGATCCGCTGGTTGACTCCAGAACCAGCATTCTGATTGCGCACCGGCTTTCCACAATTCTTGCGGCAGATGAGATTCTGGTGGTGAAGGACGGTGAAATCGTTGAGCGCGGAAGACACTCCGATCTTGTACAGGCAGGCGGTGTATATACCGAACTATATGAGACGCAGTTTGCTAAAGCAGCTGAGCTGGAACGGCAGGTACGTGAGGAACAGCTTGCGGCCGCATAACATTCCTAATCATCTGAATGACCTGACGGACTCCGGATACCGGAGCCCGTTTTATTTCGCCGTTTGCGTTTATTAGACGAAAAAAATGAAATTCCCGTGAAAAACAGGATTGCTATATTTTAATTGCTCGAGTTAAAGAAGTTTCACCAGCAGACAATTTGCAAACCAACTTTCAGGAGGGAAAATGAAAAAGTTATTCAACACAGCTTTGAGCGCATTGCTCGCTCTCAGTCTGGCTGCATGCGGATCCGGCGAATCGGCAGCCGGTACAGAATCAGGCTCTTCCACCACAGCAGCTTCTTCCGAACCCGTCGCAACAGTCGCAGCTACAGAAGGCAAGACGGAAGGTGAAAAGGCAGCCGGTCAGGTTGACAAGATTACAGTCGCACTGACAAACAATTCCTTCGAAACCGGTCCTTTCGGTAAACCGAGCGGTGCCCGTGACTGGTTCAACACCAATCTGTACGCAACTCTGTATTACGCACCTTATTTCGGTGCAACCATCGATGAACTGCAGCCGTGGGTAGCTAAATCAATGACAAAGATTGATGATCTTACCTACGAATTCGAAATCCGCGACAATGTTGTTGACTCCAAGGGCAACAAGATTACAACAGAAGACATCATCTGGTCCATGGAACAGCTTGCCAAGGTCGCAGAGGATACAACGATTGCCAACAACGTTGAATCCATGGAAGCAATTGATGATACACATATGCGCATTAAACTGAAGTTCCTCGGTGAAGGCGTTCTCGAAGGTGTGATTGCCGGCTACCGTCAGGGATATGTCAGCAAATCCTGGTATGAAAGTGCATCTGACGACGAAAAGGTCAACAATCCTGCAACGACCGGACCGTATGTGATCACTTCCTATACACCGTCCGCACAGCTTGTTCTTGAAGCAAAGGATGATTACTGGCTCAAGGATGATGGTTCCGAAGACTTCCCGAACGGCGCAAAGCAGAACGTCAAGGTAATCAACTACACATGCATTACCGAAGCTGCTATGCGTTCCATCGCTCTTGAAAACAAGGAAATCGACGTTACACAGGTAGCCGCAAGCGAACTGAAGCGTTTCTATGAAAACGGTGCAGCAATCGGTGACTGGAATGTTCTGATTAACGGCGGCAACATGTATTCCGCAATTTTCCTGAACATGGATGAGAACAGCACATCTCCGCTGGCAACAGACGAAAACCTCAGAAAGGCAGTTCTGTACTCCATCAATCCTGAAGATATTCTGTTCGCAACAGGTGCGAATCTGACCACAGGTAAAGTTGTCAACTCCCTCGGTACACCGTCCATGAGCGGTTACAACACCGCATGGGATGACAACCCTGCTTACGGTTATGATCCTGCCAAGGCTAAGGAATGCTATGAAGCTTCCGGACATAAGCCGGGTGAAGTTACAGTCCGTTTCCTGAGCCGTACCACAACCGGTGATTCCGTACACTCCGTCTTCCTCGCACAGCTGCAGGAAGCAGGCTTCAATGTCGAACTGCTTGACTTTGACCAGGCTCTGTTCAACCAGTACAAGTTTGATTCCACACAGTGGGATATCATCTATGACTCCAAGGGTGCATCCGGTCCGATTACATCCGGCTGGGATAACCTCTTCAATCCTGCAGGCTACTCCAACGGTTCTGTCTGCTTCACACATGATGACAAACTCGTTGAACTTGTCCAGAAAGCATTCCAGTCCGGTGATGCGGCTGACATTGAGGAAGCAAACACCTACATCAATGAGCTTGCACTCGGCAAAGGCATCTCCATGTCACTGAAGTTCACGGTTGGCCAGAGCGGCATCCTTGAACTCACCCCGACAAGCTGCTTCAATCCGTGCGTCAATGCGTACGTATTCGCAGCAGACTACAAATCAGTCAAGTAACACATAACTCGAACCGCGAAAGGGCGGGCAGCATTGGCCCGCCTTTCGCAGTGATGACAAGAGAGGAGAAAACATAATTATGAATCAGCCTTCCATCAGAAACAGAATGTTTCCGATCAGATCCGAACTGAAGTCAAAGCGGATCAAATTTGACGGCCCGCAGAATCATATCAGCTGGGCTTTCATGAAAGAACTTCGTGAAAACAACAAAACCAGAAAGATCTATGACTGTGATCCGTACGTCGAAGTTTATCAGTTCAGGGATAACCTGTACGGTCTGTTCTCGGAGAACTGCGACGGTATGGGTGATGTATGGATGTATCTCATTGTAGGTCCGGAAAAGGCCCTGCTGATCGATACAGCATACGGACTCGGCGATACAAAAGCACTGGTTGATGAAATCACCGGCGGCAAAGAACTGTATGTCACAAATACACATGATCACTTCGACCATGCGTACGGAAACTGCCGCTTCGGAAAAGTATACGTGCATGAAAACCTGGTGCCCGCCATTGCCAATCAGAATGCGCATATGTGGGATTATCTGTTTGACGGATTCGGTGACAATATCTGGCTTGATTTTGATCCGAAGGACCTGCCTGAATTCAAACCGTATGAAATTGTCGGCGTCCCGGACGGATATATCTTTGATCTTGGTGAAGGGTATGAGGTTGAACTGATCAACTGCAACGGGCACGGCGGAGACGGCGCCGCAATGTTCCTGGACAAGCACAACCGTATTCTGTTCCCCGGTGACAATATCTGCAGCGATGTATCGGGATGCGGAAGCGTCAGCTGGCCGGTGGAAGAGAGCTCCATGGGCAAATACAGAGCATGCCTGCGCAAACTGGTGGCGGAGCGCATGGATGAGTTTGACTGGATCTTCCCGCAGCACTTCATGAATGATCTGGAAGCCAATCTGCTGCCGAACATACTGGATACGGTGGAGGAAATCTGCCGCAATCCGTACAACTATGACTATAAACAGGAAACATACGGAAAAATGCGCGGTCAGAAGCGCACACGTTATTTCAAGCACATCAAAGGTTTCAGTGTGATCGGCTACGGCATTGAGCCGAAAAAGTAAGGAGAAGCGGAATATGATTGACAGAATGCCTCCGATTAAAGGACAGTCCAAAGCAAAGAGACTGAAGTGGGGAGCTCCCCAGAACCAGATTTCCTGGGCATATATGAAGATGCTCAGAGAAGGCAATAAAACCTGCAAGGTATATGACTGCAACCCCTATGTTGAGGTGTATCAGTTCCGTGAGAACATGTACGGTCTGTTCAACCAGAACAATGACGGTGCCGGTGATGTATGGATGTATGTCACGGTCGGTCCGGAGAAAGCGTTTGTGGTTGATACGGCCTGCGGACTCGGGGATCAGAGAGCACTGATCGATGAACTGACCGGCGGGAAGGAACTGATCGTCGTGAATACACATCTGGGACCGGATCATTCCTACGGCAATACCCGGTTTGAAAAGGTCTACTGCCACGAATATGAAAAGCCGTCCATTGCCAAGGCAGTCAACCCGCATATGTTTGACTATCTCTTCGATGAGAACGGCAATAATATCTGGCTTGATTTTGACCGTAAGGATCTTCCCGAATACAAAGAGTATGAACTGATCGGTGTACCGGATGGTACTACATGGAATCTCGGCGGTGATCATGAGATCGAACTGATCTGGATGGGCGGTCACGGTTCCGGCGGTCATGCCATGTATCTTGATAAGAAGAACAGACTGATCTTTGCCGGTGATGATGTCTGCAGCGATGTGATCGGCTGCGGCTCCGGCGGCCGTGAAGGCAATCCGTACCGGTGCTACTGCAATCTGGAAACATACCGTGACAATCTTAAGAAGCTTGTGGAAAGACTCGATGAGTTTGATTACATCTTCCCGGGCCACTTCATGGTCAATCTGGAAAGCACGCTGTTCCTGAATATTCTGGATACGCTGAATGCAGTAATTGCGGATCCCGAATGCTATGATTACAAGGAAGAGAGTGTCGGCGGCAAAGGCGGCAAGCCTTCCCTCCGGTATTACAAGTATGTGGAAGGATTCGGCACCATGGCATATTCCATGGAGGGTGTGTATAAACCGGACACATCGGAACAAGAGAAAAAATGACAGAGAAACTTTACGAAATCCGCAGTGAATTCAAGAGTTTCAACGGTGACGGCTGCGGGAACAATGGTACACAGATGGCGGTTTACTATCCGCTGGAAAAGACAGAGCGTACAAAGATTGCGGTGCTGGCAATGCATCAGAGCAACTATATGGGATTTTCACCGATGGTGGAGATGGCTAAGCGCGGCTTCATTGCGGCCGGTATCGGTCTCAAAAACAGAAGCAGAAAAGTGCGGGATGCCAATCCGAAGTACTGGCTGGAGGAATGCAGTGTCTGTATTGATTATCTGAAGAGCATTCCCGGGGTTGAGAAAGTCGTACTGATGGCGCACAGCCAGGGCGGCTGTATGTTAAGCGCATACCAGTATATTGCGGAAAACGGCACGGACAGATTCAGAAATGACGGCAGAACAATTCCGTTCCCCGAAGTGGAGAAACTGACACCGGCAGACGGACTGATGCTGCTGGACGGCAATTACGGCATTATGGACGTCATGGCGCTTGATCCGGCTGTACGCACACTGGACAACGGCTACAGCAGAATTCCGGAACTTGATCTGTACAACCCGGACAACGGCTATGATCCTGCCAGAACCAACCAGACGTATCCGGAGGAATTTGCCGTGCGCTTCCAGAGAGCCCAGGTTGCTTATTACAAAGAGCTGCTGGCCATGGCCAAAGAACGCTATGAAAAGATCAAAGCAGGACGCGGACAGTTCCTGGATGATGAGATTATCTTTATTCCGGGAGCCGGCGGCGGTTCCTCCAACAACAAACTGTTCTGCCAGGACAGCAGATGGCTGGGAAGAACGGCAAAACCCAGAAAGCTTCTGCACGCAGACGGAACAATCACGGAAGAAGTCGTTTACACAAACCGTACGACCGGTCATTCCACACCTTCTGATCTCATGAACGGAGGCCAGCTGGCAAGTGTGAAATACCTGCTGCAGACAGAACTGCGGTTTGATGATGACTGGGGCTATGATGAATGTTTCATCCACGGTATGGATGAGAAATTCAATTACCTCTCCACCCGTGAAAACGTCAAAGGCATTCATGTGCCGCTGCTGTGTGAAGGCAACCAGGCAAGCCATGAATTCGTAAACATGGAAATCACATATGAGAATGCGGTCAGTGCGGATAAAGATTACATTGCCCTGGCCGGTTCCAGGCATGACTTCACCCCGGTATCACCGGAGTTCGGTGATGTGCTCAGTGCCGTGTCGGATTACTTTGCGGCATGGCTGGCCAAACCGGGAAGATTCATTGACTGAACATAAGAAAAGGTGCTCATCGGTCGAGCACCTTTTTCATATAGCGGCTGACTGCTTCGGTGTAACTTAATCCGTACAGACTGTCGAGATCTCCCGGCTGCATATGCATGAATGTTTTCAGGACGGTATTGACAGCTTCCACACTGGCACGGTCGCCATTGCCGTAATTGTAATACAGGAATATCCTGCTCTCTTCCTTTGTCCAGACCACGGTTCTGCGGTTTACAAACACATATACTTCTGCTTCGGGTGAACGGTAGGCATACGGGGACAGGAAGACAATGCCGCTGAGTCTTTCGGAATCCACCAGATCATCTTTTTTCTGCATGTCTTCAATGAATGCTTCTTTGGGCATACCCGGCTTCACGGCATCATACATGAGCGGGAAGAGATCATCTCTCTTCTTAATATTGATATTCACCAGGTTTCCGTCTTTGAATACATTCAGGGCTGCCTGTCTGTGCACGGCTGATATATAGGCCTCCATGGCATCGGCGTTGGACTTGTTGCGCAGGAAGTCGAAGGAGATAACCGGGATGGCGGCATTGTTGACATCGCTTGTGGAACTGTCGGTGACAAGCACGTCATAGCGGTTTGGATCTATTGCATCAATTCCGAAGAATACGGAGGTATCAATGCTTTCAATGTAATAGCTGTATTTTTCCTTTAAACGCACGGCAATGTCATCCGCACAAGCCAGACCGTAGATGGATGATACCATGATGCGGAATTTCCGGCTGGGATAATTGTGCTCGTATATTGCCCTGTTGAAGATATAGTAACAGCCGTAAATCTGTGCATCCGTCAGGGTGATCCTATACCGGTTCATAAAGAAGCGGGCAAATTCAAAACAGATATCTGCCGTGTAAATGCCTTCCTTTATAATCGGCGCAAAGCCTTCATAATCATACGGAATCCGGTAGATGATGGAACGGTGCAGGGAGTACAGATAGAATCCCAGTTCATCCACGAGACGGTCATCCACGAGATACGCAACGTTGTAACGTATGCCGATCCAGGCCAGTGCTTCATGTGCTTCCGCTGTATATTTCTCATAGTCTTCAGGTGAGATATCATCTCTGGAAGTGATGGCGCGGTATGTCTGCATCATCATGCTGAGGGCAAGGATATCCTTTTCATTGTCAGCACTCTGCAGCACGGCAGGCAGTCTGCTGTACAGAAGCTTTGCGGCTGGCCAGACGATATCGTCTTTTGCCATGCGGATCTGTTCTTCGGTAAAGCTGAGTCTTTCCGCTTCCGGCTGCCGGGTTTTGGCAATCATCGGATAATAACTGATGCGGGGCAGATACAGCGCTGATACGGTGATATGCTTCAGTTCCTTCTGAAGCTGGATGATCAGCCGGCGGTTGCGGTGACTGAATGAATTGTCTTCATCGATCATCATGGCCCGGCGGAAGTATTTCTCCGTGGCTTTTTCTGCTTCGGGGAGATACTGGTAGCTCTTCTCGAGATGCAGAAGACACATGCGTTTGTTCCATTCATCGCCTTCGATCTCCAGACCGTAATTGCGTCTGGTATTCAGGCGCAGCTGAAATTCGGCAAGGAATGTCTGGATACGCGGGATTTCACGCAGAATCGTGCTTTTTGACACATACATTCTCTCTGCCAGCTGATCGGTGGAGATGGATTTGGGATATGTCAGCAGGAAGCGCACAATGAAATACGCCTTGGCATTGCGGTCAATATCAAGGTAGGAGTACCGCTTCATCTTCCGGTAGTAATTCATGGTAAAAGCAGTTGCTTTTGCATGGTCGGTGATTTCAAGAGAATATCCCTTTGAAATATACGACCGTATGAGCATACCGTGATCCTGCAGTTCGTCATTCAGCGTAATCATCTCATTTGAGACAGTATGAAGGGATACCTGGCAGAAATCACTGATTTTTTTGCCGGATACCGGTTCATCCTGTACTCTGAGGTACGCTAGTATTTTGTTGCCGAGTTCACTGATCATTATTCATAATTTTATCTTTTTTTCGGATTGATGAAAAGATTGACTGCCTTATGCATACGGGGTACGTTGGTGTGCGCGTTGTCTTTTCCATCCATCATGATAAAATATTTCTGAATACGGCTTTGAGCCGAGAGGTGGCAAGTATGAAGATATTGATAGCCGGCGGAGGAAAGGTCGGATCTGAACTGACCGCAAAACTGAGCGCCGAAGGTCATGAAATAACACTGATAGATTCCAGTGCAGATGTGCTTGAATCGGTAATGGAGAATTTTGACATTATTGCGGTTCAGGGCAATGCGGCCAGTATGGAAGTACTGGAGGAAGCAGGGGTCAGGGATGCCGATCTTCTGATTGCGGCAACCGATGCGGATGAGGTGAATCTGCTGTCCTGCCTGACCGGTCACGGTATGAATCCGGACCTGCATACAATCGGACGTATCCGCAATCACGAATACCGTCATCAGGCATATGAGATGCGGGAAGTGTTCGGCCTCAACATGGCAATCAATCCCGAACGGGAAGCAGCGGTTGAAATCAGCCGTCTGCTGAAGTATCCGGGCTTTCTGAATATTGAAACATTCGCCAACGGTATTGTTGAAATCGTCAGTCTGAAGATTGACAGCAGCAGTCCGCTGAACAACATCAGCCTGAAAAAGCTGAACAGCATTATCCACTGCCAGGTTCTTGTCTGCGCAGTACAGAGAGAAGGCCAGTGCCTGATCCCGGACGGCAATTTCGTGCTGAAGGCCAATGACATCATCTATGTCACTGCCTCCACAAACAATCTGTCCACACTGCTGAAGAATCTCGGCATTATCACCAGAAAAGTAAAGCATGTACTGATTGCCGGCGGCGGCCGCATCAGTTATTATCTCGCCCGTGAGCTTGAAGCAACAGGTCTTAATGTTTCCATTATTGAGCAGGACGCTGACAGGTGCGAGGAACTCGCAAGTCTGCTGCCCAACGCAACCATCGTCATCGGTGATGCCAGCAGCCAGGAATTCCTGGACCGTGAAGGTGTCGAAAAGTATGACGCTATGGTCAATCTGACAGGTCTCGATGAGCTGAACATTGTCATGGCACTGTATGCCCGGGCAAGGAATGTACCGCAGGTTGTTACAAAACTCAGCCATGCCGAGCACAACAAGATCCTTGAAACACTGCCGATCGGAAGCGTTGTTTCCCCGAAGGAACTCTCCTGCAATACGATTGTGCGGTATGTGCGTGCAATGCAGAATTCGGCAGGTGCCGCAAGAAGCGTGCATATGATTGCCAACGGTCAGGGCGAAGCAATTGAGTTCATGGTTACGGAAAACGATCTGCATATCGGTGAACCGCTGCGTACGCTGAAGATCAGAAAAGATGTCCTGATTGCCAGCATCTCGCACGGTATCCGTACGGAGATCGCATCCGGTAATTCTTCATATGATGTAGGAGATATCATCGTTCTTGTCAGCAACGGCAAAGATGCCATCCGCAACCTGAACGATATCTTCACAGACTAGAGGCAGACCGTATGAACTATAAGATGATTATGAAGATCCTGGCTCCGCTGCTGGCGATTGAGGCGGGATTTATGCTGCCGGGAATGTTTATCGCTATCGCACAGCATCAGTCACATGTTGTGCATGCATACCTGCAGTCCCTCATTGTGATCGGTATCGCGGCGGGTCTGCTGTGGTTCTTCTCGAGGGATGCCAGGAAGGGTTTCTATGCACGTGAAGGTCTGGTAACCACGGGTGTTGCCTGGATCGTTCTGTCTGTACTGGGATGTCTGCCGTTCTATTTCTCCGGTGCGATTCCCCGGTATATTGATGCTCTGTTTGAAATGGTCTCCGGTTTCACAACAACCGGTTCCTCGATTCTGAACAACGTTGAGGCAATGCCTGACGGACTGCTGTACTGGCGCAGTTTCAGCCATTGGCTGGGCGGCATGGGTGTCCTGGTATTCCTGATGGCAATTGTCCCGCTGAGCGGAAAGAATGAAGGCTTTACACTGCATATTCTGCGTGCGGAGAGCCCGGGTCCTTCTGTCGGTAAACTTGTTCCGCGCATGAAGAAAACCGCCATGATCCTGTATTACATCTACATCGGACTGACGGTGCTGGACTTTGTGCTTCTGCTGCTGGGCGGCATGCCTGTGTTTGATGCTTTCTGTACCGCTGTCGGTACGGCCGGCACCGGCGGCTTCGGTATCAAGAATGACTCCATGGCAGGCTACAGTCCGTATCTGCAGAATGTCACCACGGTGTTCATGTTCCTGTTCGGTGTGAACTTCAGCTGCTATTATCTGCTGCTTCTGAAGCGTTTCAAGGATGTATTCCGTGATACCGAACTGCGTGTTTACGGAGGTATGATTGCAGCCTCTATCATTGCCATTTCCCTGAATATCCGCGGTTTATATCCTACAATCGGTGAGACAATCCGGCATGCGGCTTTCCAGGTCGGCACCGTTATGTCCACCTCCGGTTTTGCAACAACGGACTTTGACAAATGGCCGGAATTCTCCAAGGCGATTCTGTTGATGCTGATGCTCGGGGGTGCCTGTGCAGGCAGTACCGGCGGCGGCTTCAAGATTGCGCGTATTGTCCTGCTGGTCAAGGAACTGCGCCGCAGTGTGCATGAGAACCTGCATCCGAAGGAAGTGCGCAGAATCCGCATGAACGGAGCCAACGTAGACGAAAAAGTAATCAGGAACCTGAACGGCTACCTGATTGCATATGTCGGCATTATGGTAATCAGTTATCTGGTGATTTCACTGGACGGCTTCTCGATGCAGACAAATATCTCGGCAGTCTTTGCCACCTTCAACAACATCGGACCTGGCTTTGATGCCGTAGGTCCTACCTGCAACTTCTATGCATACAGCACATTGTCCAAAGCAGTGCTGATCTTCAATATGCTGGCAGGAAGACTTGAAATATTCCCGATGCTGGTTCTGTTCTCCAGATCCAACTGGGAGAGACGTTAAACAAAACCCGCTGTTTCTTAAGAAACGACGGGTTGTTCTTTATTTTCCGTACTTTTTGAGGAATTCTTCATCGATCAGCGGCAGGGCTGCGGTTTTGGTGAGATCATCCGGCAGTCTCAGCTTCATCCGTGACTCACGGTCTGCCCGGCGGATATCCTGCAGGACGAGCACCTGTGTGGAATCATTCACCATGTCGGAGATATCGGCGTTGTTTTCCGTGGTTTCGGGAACGGCTGCTTCCTCCGGTTCTCCCGGTTCTTCATGCTGTTTGATCCGGAACTGGTATTCACCGGTTACTTCCAGCTGTGAGCCTTCATCCAGATGCACACGTCCGCTGCGCCAGCCTCTGACGGTTCCGGCAGCGTCACGGATATGCAGTCCGTTGTCCTTGACTGCGGATACCCAGTAGGTGCCTGCCTGGATGTTCTTCGGTACTTTGTATACACCCGGTGTCAGGGTGATGGTATTCTCACTGGCAACGTAGATCAGGTTCTTCTTCTTGCTGGATTTGTCGGTTACTTTTCTGTAGAAGGTTTCTCTCAGGAAGAAGAGATCCGCATGCGGTACTCTGTATGTATAACTGCGGCCTTGTTCCAGAACCCGGATGACATCGTTGTCGTTGTTCTGGTGCACGATATTGGCCAGACGGTGACAGTTGATGAAATGCTCGCTTACAAAATACAGAGCAGCATCAGTCTCATACAGACGTCCTTTTACACTTGTGCCGTGTTCCTGGTCAGGCAGGTTGACAATATCCTTCCTGGTGATGTCAGCGATATTCCTTACTGCCGTGCTCTGCGGAATCCTGCTTTCATCCACGGTGATGGATGATGCGCATTCATTGACGCAGTGTTCACCGCGGTGCAGCAGTACCTTGGGCAGCGGATAAAAGCGTGCCGTGCAGTCCTCCGGTGTATTTGTTTCCAGGTAGGATCCCATCAGCATCTCCCGCATTTCGGGCTGTGCCGTCACCAATAACTGGAACAGATCATATTTCACGGGCAGATCATAGCTTTCTATGATCTTTTTGCATTTTTTACATATGTAATGATCCCCGGGCAGTTTTTCAGGTCGGTTGAAAAGACCTTTGGGTTCGTCCAGACAGAAATCACAGATTCGGCTAGCCATAAGCAACTACCTCCGTCATACCTCAACATAATAGTAGTTAAGAATACCCGATTTGTCGAATTAAGAAAAAAAACCGGCCGTCAGTGACAGCCGGCTGGTTATTACAGAGCAGAGGGTTTGGTGTGCAGGTCTTTTGCGGTTTTTTCTTCCTGTGCGTTGTACACATCGAGATCAAGCGCGTTCTCGCTTTTTGCCACCGCCATGGCACAGGCACTGTCGCCGACGACATTGAGTGCCGTTACCAGCATTTCAATCGGACGGTTGATGGCAAGAATCAGAGCATATACGCTCAGTGCTGTCTCGTTGACGAAACCGACACCTGAGAGGATGGTGAACAGGATGACGGCGCCGGCACCCGGAGCAGCCGGTGTACCGATGGAAGCGATGATTGCCAGAAGACCAATCAGAACAAGGGTAGGCAGGGTAACCTGATATCCTGCGCAGCCGGCGATGAAGAGTGCTGCAATGACCTGCATGATGGCAGTGCCGTCCATGTTTACGGTCATGCCGAGCGGAAGCACGAAGCTTGCAATCTCATCGGAAACACCGAGCTGTTTTGTGGTGCAGTCCATATTCAGCGGCAGGGTTGCGGCGGAAGAACTGGTGGAGAAGCCGAACATTGCGACTCTTGCAATCTTGCGGACAAAGTTCATGGGATTGACACCGGCCGTAATCTTAACGAAGAGTGCATATCCTGCGGTCAGCACCAGCAGAAGCAGTGCGGTTGTGAGAATCATATAGTTTGCGGCAGGTCTGAGATAGGAGATGCCGTAGCTTGCACAGGTGCGGGTGATCAGGCAGAAGATCGCAACCGGACCGAATTTATTGACGATGAAGCTCAGGAATACCGTAATCAGATCACTGATTTCGCGGCAGAGTTTCGGAAGTGTCGGATATTTGTCGGGAGCAGAGTTGATGCAGAGACCGACCGCAACCGCCAGGACAACCGCAGCCAGGACGCCGCCGTTATTGGTCATGGCAGCAGCGAAGTTGTTCGGCACTGCATTCAGGATAATCATCAGAGGATTCGATGCGGTGGAACCTGCGGCACCTTCAAGCGCCAGTTCCGAATTGGTGAAGGCTCCGCCTTTGTATGCGAGCATACCGACGCAGGCTGCCAGGATAATGGAGATGACGGTTGTTATCAGGAAGTAACCGAGGGTTTTTCCGGAGATCTTGCCGAGGCGGCGGGAATCGGATATTGTCAGCATCGCCAGTACGATGGAAGTGAAGACCATCGGAATAATGACAAGCTGCAGGGCTCGTATGAAGAGCTGTCCTACCAGGTAGAAGAGACCGATCGACTGTTCGTTGCCGGCAGCCGAGATATCGGCGAAGAGCAAGCGGTTGATTGAAGCCCAGGCTTCAGTGTTTCCGGCCGCAGTCATCTGTTCGCGCACCAGGATCATGCCGATGCCGCAGATGATACCGAGCACGAGCGCCAATGCCATTTTTACCGATAGATTCATTGCTTTCTTCTTCATAGTCATCATCCTCTTTTCAAGAAAAGACCTCCGCAGGGCGAGCCTATGGAGGTCTGTGTTACCTTGAATGAATACGCACGACGCGTTCGTTCAGCCTTCATAGTATCCCGTACTATCTTAAAGTCTGTTCGCAGTATTATAGGTTCCTCTCAGCCGGAAAGTCAATGCGCAGATGTTCATTTGCCAAGACTCATTATATAAACAGTATGCTGTGAAATCCCGTGATGGATTATGATAGGGAAGGAGGACAGCATCATGACACATGAAGAAATACTGAAATATGCTCAGGAACACCGTACGGAAGCTGAAGAGCTGCTGCAGGAACTCGGAAAGATCCCTGCCCCGAGCCACCGGGAAGATCTGCGGGCTGCTTTCTGCAGAGACTGGTTCAGTGCCAATACATGCGCTGATGTCAGTATCGACAGCGCCAAGAACGTGGTCTGCAGATATATCGTGGATCCGGCAAAGGATACGGCTGTGGTGATGGCACATACGGATGTGGTCTTTGAAGATACCGAACCGCTGCCGATGCGCAGGGAAGGCAATATCCTGCATGCGCCGGGTATCGGTGATGATACGGCAAACCTGGTCAATCTGATGATTGCCTCAAAGGTCATTTCGGATAATAGAGACAGACTGAAGAAGAATCTGATCATTGTGGCCAATGCCTGTGAGGAAGGGCTGGGCAATCTGGATGGCGCCAAGCAGATCTTTGCGGATTACGGCGAAAAGGTCACGGAATTCATTTCCCTGGACGGTTATCTCGGCGGTCTGACAAACAGACCGGTGGGTTCACACCGCTACCGCATTACGGTTAAAACACAGGGCGGTCATTCCTACGGTGATTTCGGACGCGACAATGCGATTGAGATTGCCGCAAGGGTGATTGAACAACTGTATGCCATTGTGCTTCCGGATGAGAAGAAGACCACCTGCAACGTCGGTACGATTACCGGTGGTTCCACGGTCAACTCCATCGCTCAGGAATGCTCCATGCTGTATGAATACCGCAGTGAAAGCCAGAACTGCCTGCAGTATATGCAGGAGAAGGTAAATGACGTGCTGACCGGTTTCCGGGCAGAGGGCAAGGATGTTACTGCAGAGATTCTCGGTATCCGTCCGGGTATGGGTGCAGTGGATATGGATGCTCTGGAGGCATATTCGCAGAAGAATGAAGCAATCATCCGCGAATTCTATGACGGCAGGATCTCGGTCGGTGCCGGTTCTACGGATGCCAATGTTCCGCTTTCCCTCGGCATCACGGCCAATACCATCGGTACAATTACCGGCAAAGGCGCACATACCCGTGAAGAATGGGTGGATCTTGATTCCATCCCGTGCGGTATGTCAATTGCCCTGAGACTGCTCTGCGAATATCTGGAGGACTGACATGAAGAAAATCAGAATCACCTGGAATGCGCCGGTGCCGCTCGGCTTTTCGGTGCTGTGCCTGGCTGTGCTGCTGCTCAGCCGGCTGACGGCAGGAGCGAGCGACCGCCTGCTGTTTATGACATACCATTCGTCCCTTGCTTCACCGCTGACCTGGCTGCGCTTCTTTACGCATGTGCTGGGACATGTCAGCTTCAACCATTTCATGGGCAATATTACTTATATATTATTGTTAGGACCCATGCTGGAGGAAAAGCACGGATCACTGCGGATGTTTGAAGTGATTCTGATCACTGCCTTCGTAACAGGCATTGCCAACTATATACTTTTCCCGGCCTCCGGTCTCTGCGGCGCCAGCGGTGTTGTCTTCGCATTCATCCTGCTGACATCGTTTACCGGTTTCCGTGACGGTGAACTGCCGGTTACGGTGCTGCTGGTGGCGGTGATCTTCATCGGTCAGCAGATCACGGAAGGGCTCTTTGTCAGAAACAACATTTCCAATATGGCGCACATCCTCGGCGGCATCACCGGAGCGCTGCTTGGCTACTATATGAATAAGAAGAGCAGGTAGTTTTCAATTCGGTAAAAAAACTGTTGACAACGGATACAGGTGTGTCATAAGCTTATAGAGCTTAGCGACTAAAGGCTTTGCCATGCGCAAAGCCTGAATTTAGACTAAGAAACGGCACGCTTGACGATGTGTGCATAAAAAGGAAGGAGTAGGAAATGCCTACAATAAATCAGCTGGTACGGAAAGGCCGTACCGATAAGGTTACAAAATCAAAATCACCGGCATTGAACAGAGGATTCAACTCTCTGGCTAACCGTCCGACAAGGCTCAGCAGTCCGCAGAAGCGCGGTGTCTGCACCCGTGTCGGCACAATGACTCCGAAGAAGCCGAACTCAGCTCTCCGGAAGTATGCCCGTGTACGTCTGTCCAACGGAATGGAAGTCACAGCTTATATCCCTGGCGTAGGACACAACCTGCAGGAACACAGCGTTGTTATGATCCGCGGCGGCCGTGTTAAGGACCTCCCGGGTGTCCGTTATCACATTATCCGCGGTACGCTCGACTGCGCAGGCGTCAATGCGCGCAACCAGAGCCGTTCGCTGTACGGCACAAAGAAGCCGAAGAAGTAAGAAAGGAACGTGTAGAACATGCCAAGAAAAGGTTATATAGCAAAGCGTGATGTATTGCCGGATCCGATCTACAATTCCAAGCTCGTTACAAAGCTGATCAACAAGATCATGCTGGACGGCAAGCGCGGAACTGCACAGACAATTCTCTATGATGCATTCGCAATCATCGAAGAGAAGACAGGTCAGAATCCGATGGAAGTATTTGAAAAGGCACTGGGCAACGTTATGCCTATGCTCGAACTGAAGGTCCGCCGTGTTGGTGGTGCCAACTACCAGGTACCGGTGGAAGTCAGTGCAGACCGTAAGCTGACGCTTGGTCTGAGATGGATCGTCAATTATTCAAGACTGCGCCATGAATCAACCATGGAACAGAGACTTGCAAACGAAATCATGGATGCTGCAAACGGCACCGGTGCTTCCGTTAAGAAGAAGGACGATACACACAGAATGGCAGAAGCAAACAAGGCGTTTGCTCACTACCGTTGGTAATCTTACAGGTGAAAGGAAAAATCTATGCCGAGAGAGTTTAGCTTGGATCACGTACGTAATATCGGAATCATGGCTCACATCGACGCCGGCAAAACGACAACGACAGAGCGTATTCTGTATTACACAGGAAAAATTTATAAGATCGGTGAGACTCATGACGGTGCTTCCCAGATGGACTGGATGGCTCAGGAGCAGGAACGCGGTATCACTATTACCAGTGCTGCTACGACATGCCAGTGGAATGGCTGCCAGATCAACATCATTGATACACCGGGTCACGTCGACTTCACGGTTGAAGTTGAACGCTCCCTGCGTGTACTCGACGGTGCTGTAACTGTTCTCGACTCCAAAGCAGGTGTTGAGCCGCAGACCGAAACTGTCTGGAGACAGGCTACCGAGTATCATGTTCCCCGTATCGTTTTCTCCAACAAGATGGATGCGACGGGTGCTGATTTCTACATGAGTGTTGATTCCATCGGAAAACGTCTTGGTGCCAAGGCAGCTGCGATTCAGATGCCGATCGGTGCTGAACAGAGCTTCCGCGGAATCATCGACCTTGTAACAATGAAGCAGTATATGTATATGAATGATCTGGGTACGGATATCCGTATTACAGACATTGATGAACAGTTCAGGGAACAGGCAGAATCCATGCATATGGAAATGCTTGAAAAGATTGCGGACTATGATGAAGATCTGATGATGAAGGTCCTCGAAGGTGAGGAACCGACGGTCGAAGAAATCAAGCGTGCAATCCGTGCAGGCGTTCTGACATCGGAGTTCTTCCCGGTTCTCTGCGGAACTGCTTATCACAACAAGGGTGTTCAGCTGCTGCTGGATGCGGTTGTTGAATATCTGCCGGCTCCGACAGACGTTCCTGCTATCAAGGGACATCTGGAAAACGGTGAGGAAGAGGACCGTATTCCTTCCGATGATGCACCGTTCAGTGCGCTGGCATTCAAGGTTGCGACAGACCCGTTTGTCGGCCGTCTGACATACTTCCGTGTTTACTCCGGAATTGCGACAGCAGGCAGCTACGTACTGAATGCAACAAAAGACAAGAGAGAGCGTCTCGGCCGTATCGTCCGTATGCATGCGAACCACCGTACGGATATTACGGAAGTATATGCCGGTGATATTGCCGGTGCCGTCGGTCTGAAGAATACGACAACAGGTGATACGCTGTGTGATGAAAATCATCCGATCATCCTCGAGTCCATGGTATTCCCGGAGCCGGTTATCCAGATGTCAGTTGAGCCGAGAACAAAGGGCGATGCTGAAAAGCTGGACAACGCACTGGTCAAGCTGGCTGAAGAAGACCCGACCTTCAAGACATACACGGATGAAGAAACAGGTCAGACGATCATTGCCGGTATGGGTGAGCTCCACCTCGATATCATCATGGACCGTCTGAAGCGTGAATTCAAAGTTGACGCTACAGCAGGTGCTCCGCAGGTTGCTTATCGTGAAACGATCCGCAGCACAGCAGAATGCCAGGGTAAATTCGTTCGTCAGTCCGGCGGTCACGGTCAGTATGGTGATGTCTGGATCCGCTTTGAACCGAATCCGGGCAAGGGCTTCGAATTCTTTGATGAGACAGTCGGCGGTGTCGTTCCGAAGGAATACATCAAACCGACCCAGGCCGGTCTTGAGGAATCCCTCAACAATGGTCTGGTTGCCGGATATCCGATCGTTGATATCAAGGCAACACTGTTTGACGGAAGCTACCATGAGGTAGACTCCTCCGAACAGGCATTCAAGATCGCCGCAAGCCTTGCTTTGAAGGAAGCTGCCAAGAAGTGCAATCCGGTCATCCTTGAACCGATCATGGCAGTTGATATCACAGCACCGGCTGAGTATCTTGGCTCGATCATGGGCGACGTCACAAAGAGACGCGGCCAGATCCGTGAACAGGAAGAACAGGGCAACGCCATCAAGGTCAAGAGCTATGTACCTCTGTCCGAGATGTTCGGTTATGCGACAGACCTTCGTTCATTCACACAGGGACGCGGAACCTATATGATGCAGATGGATCATTATGAGGAAGTTCCCAAGAGTATCGCGAAGGATATCATCGCTAAAAATGCCACTGCTGCTTAAGAAGTAATTATTGCAAACAACATTCGATTATCTTAAAATGATATCGGTCTAACTTTAAAAAATCAGGAGGAAAAAAAGCATTATGGCTAAGGAACATTTTGACCGGTCGCTCGATCATGTAAACATCGGCACAATCGGTCACGTTGACCACGGTAAAACAACACTTACTGCTGCAATTACAAAGTATCTCGCAGAGCATCCGGAAGACGGTAAGGCTGTATTTGAAGCATACGACAAGATCGACGGTGCGCCTGAAGAGAAGGCTCGTGGTATCACAATCAATACCGCACACGTTGAATACTCCACAAAGACAAGACACTATGCCCATGTTGACTGCCCAGGTCACGCTGACTATGTCAAGAACATGATCACTGGTGCAGCTCAGATGGATGGTGCTATCCTCGTAGTTGCTGCTACAGACGGACCGATGCCCCAGACACGTGAGCACATCCTGCTCTCCCGTCAGGTCGGCGTTCCGAACATGGTAGTCTTCCTCAACAAGTGCGATATGGTTGATGATGAAGAACTGATCGACCTCGTTGAAATGGAAGTCCGTGAACTCCTCAACGAATATGAATTCGATGGTGACAACTGCCCGATCATCAGAGGTTCCGCTCTGAAGGCTCTGGAAGGCGATCCTGCATGGACACCGGCAATCAAGGAACTGCTTGATGCTGTTGATACATACATCCCGACACCGGCTCATGAATTCGACAAGCCGTTCCTCATGGCTGTTGAAGACGTCTTCACAATCACAGGCCGTGGTACAGTTGCTACCGGACGTGTTGAACGTGGTAAACTGAACCTCAACGATACAGTTGAAATCGTTGGTATCAAGGAAACAAGATCCACAGTCGTTACAGGTATCGAAATGTTCCGTAAGACTCTGGACTTCGCTCAGGCCGGTGACAACATCGGTGCTCTGCTCCGTGGTGTCAACCGTGATGAGATCGAACGTGGACAGGTTCTCGCTAAGCCGGGTTCCGTTCATCCGCACAAGAAGTTTGATGCAGAAGTTTACGTTCTGACGAAGGAAGAAGGCGGACGTCATACACCGTTCGTCTCCAACTACCGTCCTCAGTTCTACTTCCGTACAACTGACGTCACAGGCGTTATCAACCTTCCTGAAGGCACTGATATGTGCATGCCTGGTGACCATGTCAAGATGACTGTTGAACTGCTGAACCCGATCGCTATCGAAGAGGGAACAAGATTCTCCATTCGTGAAGGCGGCCGTACAGTAGGTTCCGGCAACATCGTCAAGATTGATGAGTAAGTAAAGAAAACAGAAAAAATCATTCTCAGGTCTCATTTGACCGGGAATGATTTTTCTTTATAAGGAGGGAAAAACATGTCAGATTTAATTTCAGCAGACAAGGCAAAGGAAATTATCGACAACGGTATGGAGGAAGCACAGAAGCTGATCAATGATCCGGCTAAAGTGAACGAACTGGTCGGCAGCCTCGAAACCAGACTGAAGGACATCCCGGTCGCTGGCACCGCACTTGCGAACATTCCGACCATGGCTTCCATGGTGCGTGACTTTGCAACGCAGGAATACACTGCTGTGGCACCTAAGGTCATTGCTTCATATGCAGGCGCCTTCCTGTATTTGATCAAGCGCAAGGATCTGATTCCGGACAATATTCCGCTGGTCGGATACCTGGATGATGCGGCTGTGATCATTGCGGCGCTGAAGTTCACGGAGCCTGATCTGAAGGCCTATCGGGAATGGAAAGCAACCCGCAGCACTGCAAATACCGAAAGTACAGAAAAGACCGTAAGCACCGAAAGCACCGAAAGCAAAGAGTCATAACACAAAGACCGGGGAATCCCCGGTCTTCATTGTTTACAGCAGTCCGCGCATGATGGCAAATCCGATTTCCTCCACGTTTACCAGTCCGTAGTTGATGCCGACCGCAACTGCATTTCCGTTGTTACGGTTGATGCCGAGCCAGGCGTGATACGGTCCCGCTGCCCCGGTGTGCCAGGACACAGGCATCTCTTTGTTTAAGCGCCAGGCCAGACCGGAGTCGTTTTTACTGTCGCACGGTCCCTGTACTTCGTGGCACATGGCAAGATACGGAAGGCTGCCGTCAACGTTGCGTTTGGCAAAGGCAAGCAGATCATCCATGGTGGAGTTCAGGGCACCGGCAGGCGCAATGATATCTCCCTTTTCCCACTGCCAGCACCGGCAGGGGTTTTCTTTTTTGTCATAGCCGGTAAGATCCGTGTTGCCGATAAATGTATCGGGCAGTTTCAGCTCATCCCGGATGTAGTCATTCATGGCATCCCAGAAGCCTTTGCCGCTGACTTGTCCCGCGATGTAGCCGAGCACACTCATGGCGAAATTGGAATACACGAATTTATACGGTTTGTCCTTCAGCTTGGTTTCCCGCAGGATCTTCATCATCTCCGCTTCATCCGGATATCCTCTGAATGGATTGGTGTGGAACAGTCCGCCTTCTTTGTTCTTGCGGAGCAGGAAGGGCAGGGTTGTCAGTAAAGTATACGGCTGGGTGGTGTAACCGGATGTATGGGTTGCCAGTTTACGCAGACTCGGATAATACCTCTCCGGCAGCCCTTTGATATAGGCTGACAGCGGTGCATCCAGGTCCAGTTTTCCTTCCGAAACATACTTTGCGGTCAGGGATGCAGTGAAAGGTTTGCAGATGGAGCCGACCGGGTAAATGAGCGGAGCACCGCCGGTTTCCCTGCGGTCCGGACCGTAATGAACGGTCTCGGTCTTTCCGTCTCTGCGGATGCCGATGGTCAGTTCCACATGGCTGCGGCCGTGATAGAGTTTATCGATCTCGGCCCGGGCTTCTGCGGGTAAATCCATGATATGTTCCTCCTGATGCTCTTTTCTCTATAGTAGCATACCTTTGCATGCATGCTAAAAAGAAAGACCGCTCTGTATAGAGCGGCCTGTTCAGTGCTTCCGATTCAGTTTTTGCGCATCAGTGCATCAGAGATTTCGCCCATTTCCGTAAGCGAGGAAAGGAACTGCTTCTGTTCGGCACGTGTCATGTTGTTCAGCAGATTCTTCTGCCATCTTGCAAGCATGGGTCTGATCCGGGCAACCGCATTCTTTCCTTTGGCTGTCAGATTCAGTTCATATCTGCGTCTGTCTGTTTTGGAGCGGACACGTTTGATATATCCGTCTTCAACCGCTTTGGCAGTGATTTTCGCAATAGAGCTTTTATCCATACTCAGTGCATGTGTCAGGTCATCCTGCGATGCGTTCGGATGTTTGCTGAGATACGTGAGAATATGATACAGCACACCGGAGATTTTGGAATTGCCGAGCTGCTGAGATACATATGCCCATCCCTGACGAGCAAGGATAGACAGTTCGAGTGCCATCATCATTTCCTGTGAATCCGAAGGGTTAGGTTTTCGGGATGAGTTTTTCACTTGTCCACCTCCAATAGAGTAAGAATAACACGCTATAGGAGAGTACTTAAAAAAGTAACAAGACATTTTATAAAATTTGTTGTGTACACTCATAAGTACCATGGTCCAGATGTAAGATTGTCCGTGTCATTTTTTTGCCTCATTCAAATCAGATTCTAATATTCAGTCAGACCGAATTCCTTATACAATAGCATCGGAGAGAATGTAATGATATGGAAAACACAGTACACAAACGTGTCGGAGCAGATCTGACACAGGGGGAAATACTGCCGCAGCTGCTGAAGTTTGTCCTGCCGCTGATGCTGGCAAACATAGTTCAGCAGCTGTACAACACGGTCGATATGATCGTCATCGGTCAGTACGTCGGCAGCACCGGAACAGTAGGGGTATCAACCGGCGGTGAGGTTGCGACACTGATCACTTTTATTGCGGCGGCGTTCGGTTCGGCGGCACAGATTTATGCTGCGCAGCTGACAGGTGCCGGAGATACAAAGAGCATCAGTGAGATGATCATGACAACACTGGTGTTCACGATCCTGCTGGCGGCTGCCTGTACATTGATCTGCATTGTATGCAGCCGACTGTTTCTGACCTGGTTGAACTGTCCTCCCGAAGCCTTCGGGCAGGCCCTCAGCTATATGATTATTGTCAGCCTGGGACTGCCGGCTGTGTTCGGATACAACTCTGTATGCGGAATTCTGCGCGGCATGGGAGAAAGCAAGCGTCCGCTGCTGTTTGTCACAATCGCAGCAATATCAAACGTAATTATGGATATTCTGCTTGTAGCGGTGATTCCGCTTGAAGCCGCCGGTACAGCTCTGGCAACCATTGCCGCCCAGGCAGCGTCTTTTGCGGCAGCGCTGATCTATCTGCGCAGAAGACAGGAATCGCTGGGCATCCGTTTCTCAATCAGAGAACTGCGGATTGAAAAGAGACATCTTGCCGTGCTTCTGAAACTCGGCATTCCGCTGACTGCACAGTCTGCCTTTATACACTTTACACAGCTGATCTGCTCTGCGCATATCAATGCCTTCGGTCTGACGGCTTCGGCTGCCAACAGTATCGGCAACCGCATCCAGAAGCTGGTCAATGTATTCTGCACGTCGGTCACCAACGGTTCCGGTGCTATGGTCGGTCAGAATATCGGCGCCCGCAAACCGGAACGGGTCAGAAAGATCGTGCATACATCGCTGCTCTGTGCCGGTGCCCTGTCCCTGATTGCGCTGGCCGCAGCGCTGCTGGCGCCGAAAGCGTTGTACAGGCTGTTCACTGCGGATCAGGCGGTTATCGAACTCGGCGTGACGTATCTCAAAATTGCAGCTCTGATCTTCATCATTTCTCCGATCCAGGGATCCTATATGGCGGTAGTGGTCGGCGCCGGCAATGCCAAGCTGAGTTTCCTTGCCGGACTGCTGGACGGAGTGATCCTGCGCCTGGGCATCAGCTTCCTGTTTGCCTATACCCTGAATATGGGAGTGACCGGATTCTTCTGGGGCAATACACTGGCAAGACTCGGTCCGATGACGGTCGGTTTACTGTATTATCTGAGCGGCAGATGGCAGACGGCTGAGCTGCTGGGCAAAAAATAGCAAAACCGTACAGTATTGTTGCAGAACTGCATGCGCCAAAGCTTTCCGTTTCATTTATTATATTGGTAACAGTATGTTTCATATCTAATAATGAAAGGTGGTTGTTTATTGTATGGCGCGGTATCTGCTGATTGATGTAGGCGGTACATTCATTAAGTACGCATTGTCCGATGAGAATGCGGAATTCCTGGAACAGGGAAAGGTTCCTACCAAGAGAGATTCACTTGAAGAATTCATGGAAGCGATGTACAGCGTGTGCGATCTCTATAAAGGAAAGATCGATGCGTGTGCATTGTCCATGCCCGGACGGATTGACACCGCAAACGGAATCGCAGTAACTGCCGGTGCCATGACGATGATCATGCCGCAGAACTATCCCATCGGACAGAAGCTCTCCGAATACCTCGGATGCCCTGTTACGGTAGGCAATGACGGTAAGTGTGCAGCCCAGGCAGAAGCCTGGAAAGGCGCCCTGAAGGACTGTGCAAACGGCCTCGTGATCGTCTTCGGTACCGGTATCGGCGGCGGTATTGTCATTGATCACAGAGTTTATCTCGGATCGCATTTTGCGGCCGGTGAGCTCAGCGAGGTTCTCTATGATTCACCGATGCTGGAAAACGGGTTTGATATGTCCAACATCATGAATATACTGACCAATCCTTCTCCGTTCTGGACATCCTATTCCGCAGCTTCATTCCTGCTGGCCGACTTTGCCAGAAGAAAAGGACAGCCGTTCGGAACCTATACGGGAGAACAGGTATTTGAAAGCTACCGTGCAGGGGATGAGGATGCTGCGGCGACCCTGCAGAAATTCGCAGACCAGACAGCCTGCGGTATCTTCAACATTCAGAGTATTATGGATGTTGAGACGGTTGCGGTCGGCGGCGGCATCAGCGGTGCACCGGAACTGCTGCCTCTGCTGCAGAAATCACTGGATAAAGTGTTTGACAGTCTGACATTTGCCCTGCCGATGGTAAAGCCGAAGCTGGTGAAATGCCGGTACGGTGCCGATGCAAACCTGATCGGTGCTCTGAAGCTGCACCATGACCGTGTAAAATAAACCGAAGAGCCTGTGGATGCAGGCTCTTTTATCATATAGGCGCAGAGATTTTGCATATATTGTTGTGTTTGCGGCTGTGCTGTGATGAATCGTGTATGATAAAAAAGTAAATTCCGGAGGCGCAGTCATGGCAAAATATTTGGTATTCGATATCGGCGGAACATTCATCAAGTACGCTCTCTCTGACGAAGAAGGCAATCTCACTGAACACGGCAAGGTTCCCACACCGCATACAACGGCAGAAGATTTCTTTAAGGTGATGGGAGAAATCGGTGATCAGTATAAAGACCGCATTGAGGCATGTGCAGTATCCATGCCCGGTAAGATTGATACCGACAAAGGTATCTCCGTTTCCGCAGGCGCCCTGACCCATCTGCTCAGAGGATGCCATGTCGGGGAAATTCTCTCCGAACGCTTCGGATGCCCCGTAACGGTAGGCAATGACGGAAAATGCGCCGCAGCTGCAGAAGCCTGGAAAGGTGCAGTCAAAGACTATGCCAACGGTCTGGTCATCGTTATGGGTACGGCAACCGGCGGCGGTGTGATCATTGATCACAGGGTCTATCTCGGCACGACATTCACGGCCGGTGAACTGAGCCACTTCATATATGACCAGCCGGCGATTACAGCAGGTTATGATCCGCATACGGATCTGCAGGGAATGTTCCGCGGTTCACCGTATATGATGTCCTATGCCTCAGCCAACGGATATATCATCGAATATATGCACCGGAAGGGACTGACGCTGGACCAGAAGGTTTCCGGTGAGGAATTCTTTGCAAAAGTAAGAGAAGGGGATGCCGATGCATGCGGAACACTGCAGTATGTATCCAAAGCAATCGCCTCTTCGATTCTTGCTCTTCAGGCTGTGCTGGATGTAGGGGTTGTGGCCATTGGCGGCGGCATTTCGGAAGCACCTGAACTGATTGAAGCCATCCGTGAGGAGACCCATGATGCCTTTGTAAGGCATATGGACAGTTTCCCGCTGACCGAGCCGGCCATTGTCAGATGCTGCTTCGGTGCAGACGCAAACCTGATCGGTGCTCTGAAGCTGCACATGGAACAGACCGAAAAGAAGAACAGAGGATAACTTACACATACACAGCCCGTACGGTTGAAAAACCGTGCGGTTTTTTTTGCTTTCCGTATAAAAATTTCGGTTTCGCAGATGTCACGGAACCGGCGGATACCCTTAAAATTGCCAAAAAACGGCGGAAAGTGATAAACCGGTTAAATATCGAAAAAAGTGCTTGCAATGCGGTTTTAGGAATGATAGTATATCAAAGCACTCGTGTGGACGTGGGAGGTTGCCGGCACGCTGAAATGCGTTGTCATGGTAGCGTGATAACCGGGGAATTTCCACTGAGCGATCTGTCGGAAAGACAGAATGAATATAAGGAGGAAAAATTCATGGCAAAAAATTCTGTAAGAATTCGCTTGAAGGCTTACGAGAACAGGAACCTGGATGCAGCAAGCAAGAAGATTGTTGAAACTGCTTCCAGCCACGGCGCAAAGAAAATCGTCGGACCTGTTCCGCTCCCGACTGAACGGGAAGTAATTACGGTTCTGCGTGCAGTTCACAAGTACAAGGATTCACGTGAACAGTTCGAGATCCGTACGCACAAGAGACTGATCGAGATCATCGGTCCGAGTGCTGAAACCATCGATGCGCTCAGCAGACTTGACCTGCCGAGCGGAGTTGACATCGAGATTAAGCTTTAAGGAAAGGACCGGGTGATATTTAGATGAAAGGTATCTTAGGACGCAAGGTCGGCATGACACAGGTCTTCACGGTCGAAGGAACACTGATTCCGGTAACCGTCATTGAAGTCAATCCCAATGTCGTGCTGCAGAAGAAGACAAAGGAAGTTGACGGCTACGAAGCACTTCAGCTTGGTTATGAAGATGTGAAGGAACACCGTGCAACCAAGGCTGCTATCGGCCATGCAAAGAAAGCAAACACAGCTCCGAAGAAGTACATCAGAGAGATCAAGGCTGATGAACTCATGGGTGCTGAAGTCGGCAGCGAAATCAAAGCTGACATCTTCGCGGCAGGTGATGTCGTCGATGTAACAGGCACATCCAAGGGTAAAGGATATGCCGGTCAGATCAAGCGCAACAACGGTACGATCGGTCCGAAATCTCACGGTTCAGGCCATCACCGCCACATCGGTTCCCTGGCTACAAACGGCCGTAACAACGGTGTCGTAAACAAGGGCCTCGTTCTTCCGGGACACATGGGAGCTGAAACAACAACAAACCAGAATCTGACAGTCATCAAGGCTGATGCAGAGGAAGGATACATCCTCGTCAAGGGCAACGTACCGGGACCGCGCAAGGGACTTGTTGTTATCAAGACAACAGTTAAGCCGGTCAAGCAGGTTAAGGTTGATGAGCTTGTATCTTATGCAGCTGCTGAAGAAACAGCGGCTGAAAACAACTGAAAGTAGAGGAGGCAAACAATGGCAAAGATTGATGTATACAATCAGGCAGCTGAAGTGGTGAAATCCATTGAGCTCTCTGACGCTGTGTTCGGAATTGAACCGAATCAGCAGGCGATCTACGATGCAGTCCTCGTCTACCAGGCAGGTATGAGACAGGGCACGCACAGCACACTGACAAGAGCGTTCGTTTCCGGCACCGGAAAGAAGCCGTTCCGTCAGAAGGGCACAGGCCGCGCACGTCAGGGTTCCACACGTGCTACACAGTGGAGACACGGCGCTATCGCATTCGGCCCGCATCCCCGCAAGTACGGCTACAAGCTGAACCGCAAGGTCCGCCGTCTGGCGCTCCGCAGCGCTCTCAGCGAGAAGCTGGCTGAAACAAAGCTCACAGTTCTTGAGAATCTCGCATTCGATGAGATCAAGACAAAGAAGGCTGCCGCTCTGATGAACGCGTTTGACTTCGACCGCAAGACACTGTTCGTTGCGGATGCTTCGGAAGACTATGACAACGCTTATCTGTCAATGCGCAACATTCCGAACGCGCTGCTCGTAAATGTCAGCGAACTCAATGTCTATGACATCGTCAACGCGGACAACATTGTATTCACGGAAGCCGCAGCTGCCAAGGCAGGGGAGGTATTCGCATAATGAGTGCACGTGATATTATCATCCGCCCGATCATCACGGAAAAGAGCATGCGTGATAATGCGGAAGGAAACAAGATCTACTTCGAAGTAGCAAAGGATGCCAACAAGACTGCTGTTGCCCTTGCAATCGAAGAAATCTATAACATCAAGCCTGAAAAGGTTAACATCGTCAACGTCCGTCCGAAGACAAAGAGAATGGGACGTTATGAAGGCAAGACAAATGCGGTCCGCAAAGCGATCGTCAAGCTGCCTGAGGGACAGGATATCAGCCTGTTCGGAGACGAGAATCAGTAAAGATTCAACTATCGGAGGAAGACGCTATCTCCGGATAAATTGCGAAAGGAAAGAAAGAGAAAATGACAGTCATTAAGTATAAGCCGACGACCAACGGCCGCCGTAACATGTCAACTCTCAGCAATGACCGCATCACTAAGTCAGAGCCTGAGAAGAGTCTGGTTGTTACGAAGAAGAAGACCGGCGGACGCGGCAACACAGGCCGCATTACAACACGCCATCATGGCGGCGGAGCCAAGCAGAAGATCAGACTGGTTGACTTCAAGAGAAATAAAGACGGTATCGAAGGAACCGTTGCTGCGATCGAATACGATCCTAACCGTAACGCAAACATCGCTCTGATCAACTACAAAGACGGTGAGAAGCGCTACATCATCTGCCCGCAGAACCTCGAAGTCGGTGCTAAAGTCATCAGCGGCGAGTCTGCAGATATCAAAGTCGGCAACGCAATGGAGCTCAAGAACATCCCTGAAGGTACATTCGTACACTGCGTTGAAATGACACCGGGCAAGGGCGGCCAGATGGCACGTGCTGCCGGATGCTCCGCACAGATTCTCGGTTTCGACGGTCCGTATGCAACACTCCGTCTCTCCAGCGGTGAAGTCCGTAAGGTCTTCGCTAAGTGCCGTGCAACAATCGGTGTTGTCGGTAATGAAGACTACAGCCTGATCAGCTGGGGTAAGGCAGGCCGCAACAGATGGAAGGGAATCCGTCCTACTGTCCGTGGTTCAGCTATGAACCCTGTCGACCATCCTCATGGTGGTGGTGAAGGCCGTACGCCGATCGGACGTAAGTCTCCTATGACACCTTGGGGCAAGAAGGCTATGGGTGTTAAGACACGTAAGACTAAGAAAGCTTCCAGCGCTCTGATTATGAGCAGAAGGAACGGTAAATAACTGAAAGGAGAAATGAAAGATGTCCAGAAGTGTTAAAAAAGGCCCATTCTGTGATGAACACCTGATGAAGAAGGTTGAAGCACAGAACGCGGCAAACAAAAAAGAAATCATCAAGACCTGGTCCCGCCGTTCAGTCATTTACCCGAGTTTCGTGGAACACACATTCGCGGTATATAACGGCAAGGAACACATCCCGGTATACATTACCGAGGATATGGTCGGACATAAGCTTGGTGAATTCGTTCTGACCCGCAGATACGGCGGTCACGGCGACAACAAGGTAATCGGCGGTCAGCGTTCTGCTTCTGCAGCTATTCTCGCAGCAGCTAACGGTGACAAGCAGGCGTAAGGAGGAGAAATAGAACATGGATGTAAAGGCAACTGCTAAAACAGTTCGAGTCACTCCGCGCAAAGCCCGCCTTGTGCTCGACCTGATCCGCGGTAAGGATGTTGACGAAGCTCTTGCAATCTGCAGATTCATGCCGAATCAGGCTGCTGCAGCTGTAGGCAAGGTCGTCAAGAGTGCTGCCGCAAACGCAACGAACAATCATCAGATGGATGGTTCCAAGCTGTATGTAAAAGCATGCTACGCAGATGAGGGCGTTACCATGAAGAGATGGATGCCCAGAGCTAAAGGCAGTGCTTCACAGATTCTTAAGAGAACAAGCCACATCACAGTAGTGGTTACAGAGAAGTAAGGGAGGAAGATCAGAAATATGGGACAGAAAGTAAGCCCTATCGGCATGCGCGTCGGTGTGATCCGTGACTGGGAATCCAGATGGTACGCAGAAAAAGCTGATTTCGGAGATCTTCTGAACGAAGATGTAAAGATCCGTACATTCCTTGCCAAGGAACTGCACGATGCTTATATCTCCCGCGTAGAGATTGAGCGTATGTCCAAGAACGACTGCAAAGTCATCATCCGCTGCGCAAGACCGGGTGCTGCTGTCGGTAAGGACGAGAGCGGCAAGGACCGTATGGAAGCTCTCAAGGCTAAGCTTGCTAAGCTGACAAACGGCAAGAACATCAAGATTGAAGTTGTTCAGATTGCTAATCCGGATCTCGACGCAACAATCGTTGCCCGCAAGATCTGCGAACAGCTCGAACAGCGTCAGTCCTTCCGTATTGCTCAGAAGAAAGCAATCCAGCAGACAATGCGTTCCGGCGCTAAGGGTATCAAGACTCTGGCTTCCGGCCGTCTGGGCGGTGCAGAAATTGCCCGTTCCGAAGGATATTCACAGGGTGTCGTTCCGCTGCACACACTGCGCAGTGACATCGACTATGCCTGGGATGAAGCGCACACAACATACGGAAAGCTCGGCGTCAAGGTTTGGATCTGCCGCGGAGAAGTTCTCCCGGGACAGATGGTTAAGGAACCTGAAGCACCGGCATCCCGCCCGAACAGGGACCGCCGCGGCAACAACCGCAACCGCAACGACAGACGCCCGCGTACACCGAGACCTGCAAACGCAGCCGGTAACGCCGCACCTGCTGAAGCAGCACCCGCTGCCGCCCGCACAGAAGCACAGGGAGGTAATGAATAACCATGTTAATGCCGAATCGTACTAAGTACAGAAGACCTCATCGTCTCAGCTATGAAGGACGCGCCAAGGCAGGCCGTGAGCTTGCTTTCGGTAAGTTCGGACTGGTTGCCGATGAAGGTGCTTATGTAAGCAGCAACCAGCTGGAAGCTGCGCGTGTTGCCATGACACGTTATATGGATCGTGGCGGTAAAGTCTGGATCAAAGTCTTCCCTCAGCTGGCTAAGACAAAGAAGCCTCTTGAAGTCCGTATGGGTAGTGGTAAAGGTGCTCCTGACCATTGGGTAGCAGTTGTACAGCCGGGAAGAATTCTCTTTGAAATCGACGGTGTCAGCGAAGAAGTAGCTCGTGAAGCGCTGCGCCTTGCTTCCCATAAGCTCTGCGTCAAGACCCGCTTTATTAAGAAAGAAGAGGGCGAGTAATCATGAATGTTAAAGAAATCAGAGATATGAGCAGCGAAGAGCTCGTAAAGGAGATCGAATCTCTTAAGGAAGAACTGTACAACCTGCGCTTCCAGCAGGCTACAGGCGGAATTGAGAATCCGGCTCACATGAAGGACGTTCGCAAGACGATCGCCCGCATCAAGACAGTCATCACAGAGCGCGAGCGCGCTAAGAGCGAATAAGGGAGGGCAGACAGATGGAAAGAAACAGTCGTAAAGTATTACGCGGCGTCGTCGTCTCCGACAAGATGGAAAAGACCATCGTTGTTGAAGTCGATACTTCGAAGAGCCATCCTTTGTACGGAAGGCGCGTAAAAGATTCCAAGAATTTCAAAGCACATGATGAGAACAACGAAGCTAAGGTCGGTGATGTTGTTGAAATCATGGAGACAAGACCGCTGTCCAAGGACAAGCACTTCCGTCTTGTCAGAATTGTTGAGAAAGCAGTAATTCTTTAAACACTGGGAGGAGAAAGCAATGATTCAAAATGAAAGCAGATTGAAGGTCGCTGACAATACCGGTGCTAAGGAGTTACTGGTAATCCGCTGCCTGGGTGGCAGCAGACGTAAGTCAGCCAACATCGGCGATGTTGTTGTCTGCTCTGTCAAGTCCGCGATTCCGAACGGATCCGTCAAGCAGGGACAGGTCGTCAAGTGTGTTATCGTCCGCAGCGTATATGGTCTGCGCCGTGAAAACGGAAGCTATATCAAGTTCGATGAGAATGCCGCAGTCATCATCAAGGAAGATCTGACTCCGGTAGGAACACGTATCTTCGGACCGGTTGCAAGAGAACTTCGTGATAAGGGTTACATGAAGATTGTCTCCCTCGCACCGGAAGTACTTTAAGGAGGTGGCACGATGAAGGTCAAAACAGGCGATACAGTTACGGTCATTACCGGCCACTACAAAGGAACAACAGGCGAAGTCAAGGCTGTTAATCCGAAGACAAACAAGATCATCGTTGAAGGTGTCAACATCGTTAAGAAGGCACTGAAGCCGACCCAGGCTAATCCGGACGGAGGCATCGTTGAGCATGAAGCTCCGATCGACGCTTCCAACGTCAAGCTTGAAGGCGGCAAAAAGTCCAAGAAGTCAGGTAAGGGAGGCAAAAAGTAATGAATCGTCTCGAACAGAAATACAAGGAAACAGTAAAGCCTTCCCTGATTAAGGAATTCGGCTATACGAGCTCCATGCAGGCTCCTAAGCTTGAAAAGATCGTTATCAACATGGGTGTCGGTGACGCTATCGTCAATCCGAAGGCCCTGGAAGAAGCAGTAGCTGAACTCACACAGATCTCCGGTCAGAAGCCGGTGATCACAAAGGCAAAGAAGTCCATTGCGAACTTCAAGCTTCGTGAAGGCATGCTGATCGGCTGCAAAGTCACACTGCGCGGTGAGCGTATGTATGAATTCCTCGACAAGCTGGTCAATGTCTCTCTGCCGCGTGTCCGTGACTTCCGCGGTGTCAGCGCTACGGCATTCGATGGCCGCGGCAACTACACACTCGGCGTCAAGGAACAGCTGATCTTCCCGGAAATCAACTTCGATAAGGTCAACAAGGTCCGCGGTATGGATATCGTAATCGTCACAACTGCGAATACGAACAAAGAAGCGTATGCACTGCTCGCAGGTCTGGGCATGCCGTTTGTAAAGAGGGAGGGCTAAACCATGGCTAAGACATCAATGAAAGTAAAGCAGAGCCGTCCTGCAAAGTTCTCTACAAGAGAATACACACGTTGCCAGAGATGCGGCCGTCCGCACTCCGTACTGAGCAAGTACAAAGTCTGCCGTATCTGCTTCCGTGAACTGGCTTACAAGGGTCAGATTCCGGGAGTCAAGAAGGCCAGTTGGTAAAGGAGGAACATAAAGATGAATATGACAGATCCTATCGCCGATATGCTCACAAGAATCCGCAATGGTGTTTCGGCAAACATGGAAACAGTTGATGTCACTCCTGTATCAAAGGTCAAGGTTGAAATTGCCCGTATCCTGAAGCAGGAAGGTTATATCAACAACTACTCCGTATCCGGTGAGGGTATTGAGAAGAAACTGACAGTCGTTCTGAAATACGGCCCGAACAAAGAGAAGGTCATCAGCGGCATCAAGCGTATTTCAAAGCCGGGTCTCCGCGTTTATGCTAAGCAGAATGCGGTTCCGTCCGTTATGAACGGTCTCGGCATTGCCATCATTTCCACAAGCCAGGGTATGATGACAGACAGAGATGCTCGTAAAAAGCACGCAGGCGGCGAAGTCGTTGCGTACATCTGGTAAATAAGGAAAGGATAGTAAAATGTCACGTATCGGAAATAAGGCGATTACCGTTCCCGGCGGCGTGGAAGTTACCATCGCTGAGGGGAATGAGGTGACAGTCAAGGGTCCCAAGGGAACTCTGACTCGCAAGTTCTCCCCGCTTATGGGAATCGAGAACAAGGACGGAACAATCACAGTTACACGTCCGAATGAAGAAAAACACACAAAGCAGCTGCATGGTACAACAAGAGCTCTGCTCAACTCCATGATCGAAGGCTGCCATGAAGGCTTCACAAAGACACTGCAGATTGTCGGTATCGGTTACCGTGCTGCAGTTGCCGGCAACAAGCTGACACTTAACGTTGGCTTCTCACACCCGGTTGAATTCACAATCCCGTCAGATCTGACTGTCACAGCACCGGATGCAACTACAGTTGTCATCACTGGTATTGACAAGCAGAGAGTCGGCGAATTCTCCGCAAATGTAAGAGCAGCCAAGAAACCTGAACCTTATGGCGGAAAGGGTGTCCGTTATAAGGATGAGCATGTCCGTCGTAAGGAAGGCAAGACGGCAGCTAAGAAGTAAGGGAAAGGAGAGAGTAAGATGCTGAAGAAAACAGATAAAAATGCAGAACGCATTCGCAGACACAAGCGTGTACGCCGTGTCGTCAGCGGAACTCCCGACTGCCCTCGGCTGAACGTGTTCCGTTCCAACAAGCACATCTATGCACAGATTATCGATGATACAACAGGCAGAACACTGCTTGCTTCCAGCTCTGAGCTTCTGAAGCTTGAGCATGGTGGAAACATCGATGCTGCAAAGCAGGTCGGTGCTGACATTGCTAAAAAGTGTCTCGATGCCAAGATCGAATCCGTAAGATTTGACCGCGGCGGTTATGTATATCACGGTAGAGTTCAGGCGCTGGCAGATGCAGCCAGAGAAGCCGGACTGAAGTTCTAAGGGAAAGGAGATAAATATGGCAGAACGTAAACCATTCAGAAAACCTCGTGAGCCTAAAGAGTTCGACGATGTCGTAGTCTCCATTAACCGTGTCAGCAAGACCGTCAAGGGCGGACGCAGAATGCGTTTCGCAGCACTCGTGGTTGTAGGTGACCACAAGGGCAGAGTCGGATTCGGCATGGGCAAGGCAGCAGAAGTTCCTGATGCAATCAAGAAAGCAACAGAAGCAGCAAACAAGAGCGTATTCCGCGTACAGCTCGTTGAAGATAACCGTACAGTACCGCACACAGCACTCGGCAGACACGGCGCAAGCAGCGTCATGCTGAAGCCCGCTGCTCCCGGTACCGGAGTTATCGCCGGCGGTGCAGTCCGTTCCATTCTGGAACTGGCAGGCATCAGCGATGTCCTCTCCAAGGTCATCGGCAGCCGTACACCGGTAAACGTTGTATATGCTACACTGGACGCTCTCAGAAGCATGAAGACAGTTGAGCAGGTAGCCAAGGCACGTGATCTGAAGGTCACTGAAGTACGTTAAGGAGGGTGCAGTCATGAAGTTGAATGAAATGAAAGCAAATGAAGGTGCCCGCTTCGTATCCAAGAGAATCGGAAGAGGCCAGGGCTCCGGCACAGGCAAAACTGCCGGTAAAGGTCACAAGGGTCAGAATGCGAGAAGCGGCGGCGGCGTTGCAATCGGATTCGAAGGCGGCCAGACACCTCTCTTCAAGAGAATCCCTAAGAGAGGCTTCACAAACATGTCCCGCAAGGAATATGCAATTGTGAATGTTGAAGCGCTGAACTGCTTTGAAGAAGGCGCAGTTGTAAACTTTGATACCCTTAAGGAAGCAGGACTTGTCAAGAAGAAGCTTGACGGTCTGAAGATCCTCGGTCAGGGCAAGCTTGAAAAGAAGCTTACCGTACAGGCTGACAAGTTTACAAAGACAGCAGTAAAAGCTATTGAAGAAGCAGGCGGAACAGCCGAGGTGCTGTAATCATGATGCATACATTTGCAAGTTTGTTCAGAAGTAAGGAAATCCGAGGTAAGATTCTCTTTACCCTGGCAATGCTGCTTATCTATCGCATCGGGTCAGCTATCCCCGTACCGGGCGTCAATGCAGAAGCTCTCTCTGCACAGATTGCTGACAATTCACTGCTGAGTATGATGAACCTCCTCGGAGGCGGCGCATTCGAAAGAATGTCAGTATTCGCTCTCGGTGTAGGTCCTTATATCACTTCAAGCATTATCATCCAGCTGTTGAGTATGGATGTCATTCCGGCCCTGACTGAACTGACAAAGTCCGGTCAGACCGGAAGAATGAAGATTGATAAGATCACGAGATATCTCGCGGTTGTGCTGGCTTTCATTCAGGCCTTCTCAATCGTATATTCCCTTGATCATCAATACGGAATTCTGGAAGACGCCAGAGTCTCCACATATCTGTTCATTGCTACGGTGCTGACCGCAGGAACCATGTTCCTCATCTGGATCGGCGACCGTATCAGTCTGCGCGGCATCGGCAACGGTATTTCGATTATTATCTTCTCGGGTATCGTTTCCAATATCCCCGCACAGTTCGTACAGGTATTCAATATCCTGCTGAGCGGATCGGCTCAGGGTGCTGCCTTCAGCGGTATTCTTGAGTTCATTCTGTACTGCATTCTGTATATTGTGATCATCGTCGGTGTTGTGATTATGCAGCTGGCGGTCCGCAAAATCCCGATTCAGTACAGCTCCAGCTCCGGCGCAAGAGCGAGCGATATCACATATCTCCCGTTCAAGATCAATTCTGCGAGTGTTATTCCGGTCATTTTCGCAAGTTCGATTATCACCGCACCGCAGATCATCCTCAGCTTTATCAACACGGATGCTTATACAAAGGTAAGCAACTTCCTCAGTCTGCAGAAGCCGGTCGGTCTGATCATCTATGCAGTGCTGGTATTCCTCTTCACCTTCTTCTACACTGACCTCCAGGTCGATCCGGAGAAGGTTGCTGAGAATCTCGGCAAGAGCGGTGCTTACATCCCGGGTATCCGTCCCGGAACAGAAACGAAGACATACCTTAAGAAAGTCGTTAACCGTATCACCGTACTCGGTGCGGTTGCATTGGTTGTCATCGCTGTTCTGCCTTACATTCTTCCGATGTTCACTTCTCTGCCGAGCAGCGTATCCATCGGCGGCACCGGTATCATCATCGTTGTCGGTGTGGCTATGGAAACAATGTCACAGCTGAAGGGACAGCTTACACAGAAGCAGTATCGCGGCTTCCTTAAATAGCCTAGAGGAAATTGAGGTATGAATATTCTGATTATGGGTCCTGCCGGTTCCGGCAAGGGCACAATGTCCGAAAAGATTCTGGAATTGTATGATATCCCGCATATTTCCACCGGAGATATGCTCAGGGAAAACGTCAGAAACAATACGGAACTTGGTATCAAAGCCAAGGAGTATATGGATGCCGGTCACCTCGTACCGGATGACGTTATCAATGCAATGGTTGAAAAAAGACTGCAGGAGCCTGACTGTGAAAAAGGATATCTTCTGGACGGATATCCCAGAACACTGGTTCAGGCCGAAACATTCGCGGAAATCTCAGACCGCGTGCAGAAACCAATCGAGGCAGTCATTGCTCTTGAAGTAGGTTTCGAAGAACTCGAGAAGCGCATCACCGGCAGAAGGATCTGTCCTAAATGCGGGGCAATCTATCACGTCAACGGTCATATGGGCAACAAGTACGGCTACTGTGACGTCTGCGGCACTGAACTTGTTCAGCGCAGAGATGATACAGTAGAGCAGCTGAAGGTCCGTATGGACGAGTATGAAGCAAGCACCAAGCCGGTAATCGATTACTACAGCGGCAAGGGTCTGGTTCATAAGATTGACGCTTCTGTTCCGGCAGATGAAGTCTTCGCGCAGGTTAAAGAGGTATTGGGAAAGGTTGCATAATGAGCTCCGATGCGGGATAATAAATAAATCCCGCATCGGGATCATAACCGGAAAGAGAGATTGAATGGGAAAACAGGATGTCATTGAAATTGATGGTATCGTGGAGGAAACACTTCCTAATGCCAACTTCAAGGTGAAATTATCGAATGGACACGAGATCCGTGCTCACGTTGCTGGTAAAATCCGGATGAATTACATACGCATTTTACCAGGCGATCGGGTCACTGTGGAAATCTCACCTTATGACTTAACACGTGGGCGTATTACCTACCGGCATAAGTGATCCGGCAGGACAGTTCAGGAGGAACAAATCATGAAAGTAAGACCATCAGTAAAACCGATTTGTGACAAGTGCAGGGTTATCAAGCGCAAGGGCGTTGTAATGGTCATCTGCGAGAACCCGAAGCACAAGCAGAGACAGGGTTAAGAAAGAGGAGAAATATAGCGTATGGCACGTATTGCTGGTGTAGATATTCCTGCGAATAAGCGCATCGTAATATCTTTAACCTATATCTATGGCATCGGTCCGACAACAGCAAAGCAGATTCTGGATGCTTGCGGAATCGATGAGAACATCCGTACAAAAGACCTGACAGATGCACAGGAAACTGCTATCCGTCAGCAGGTTGATGCAATCAAAACTGAAGGCGATCTCCGCCGTGAGCGCGCGCTGAACATCAAGCGTCTGATGGAAATCGGATGCTACCGTGGTCTGCGTCACAGACGCAGCCTGCCGGTACGCGGACAGCGCACACGCACCAACGCACGTACTCGTAAGGGACCGCGCCGTACGGTTGCGAACAAGAAGAAGTAAGTCGGGGAGGATCTGAAAAATGGCTAGTAATAAATCTTCCAACAGAAGAGTAGTCCGTAAGAAGAAAGTAAGACGTAATGTGGCCAAGGGTGTTGCTCACATCCATTCCACATTCAACAATACAATCGTTACCATTGCGGATGAAGCAGGAAACGTTATTTCCTGGAGCTCTGCAGGAGCGCTGGGTTATAAGGGTTCCCGTAAATCCACACCGTATGTTGCACAGCTTTGTGCAGAAGCTGCCGGTAAAGCAGCAGTTACTCAGGGCATGAAGACCGTTGAAGTCAATGTCAAGGGTCCGGGTCCGGGACGTGAAGCGGCTATCCGCTCTCTGCAGGTTGCAGGTCTTGAGATCACAGCGATCAATGACGTGACACCGATCCCGCATAACGGCTGCCGTCCTCCGAAGAGGCCGCGCGGTTAATACGGAAACAGGAGGGAATAGCATGCAGAAATTTGAACGCGCCGAATTTACAGTCAATGAATTGCTCAATACCGATAACTATGGAAAATTCACACTTTCCCCGCTGGAAAGAGGATTTGGAACCACAATCGGAAATGCGCTGCGCAGAGTATTGCTGTCCTCCCTGCCGGGAGCTGCGGTATTCTCCATCAAGGTTGATGGTGTATACCATGAGTTCACGACGATTCCTGGTGTTCGCGAAGATGTTGCAATGATCATCCTTCAGATCAAACAGCTGATCATGAAGATTGAAGATGATGAAACATATACACTGCAGATCTCCGCAAAAGGTCCCTGCACCGTTACAGCAGGGGATATTATCTGCCCGGCACAGGTGGAAATTCTTAACAAAGATCTCGAGCTTGCTCACCTTGAACAGGGTGCGACTCTCGAAATGGAACTGCGTGCGAAGAACGGCCGCGGTTATGTCGGAAGCGACATCAACAAGCAGCAGAATCAGGGCAGTTCACAGGGTATCGGAACTGTATTCACAGATTCCATCTATACACCGATTGATAAAGTGTCCTACAACGTAGAGCCTACTCGTGTTGGTCAGGACAGCAAATATGACAGCCTTACCATGGAAATCTGGACAGATGGTTCCATCAGCCCGCAGAAAGCCCTGGCGCTTGGTGCGAGAATCCTGATCGATCATCTGGATCTGATTGCCGGTATCAATGAGGACGTCATCTCCATGGATGGTGTGCTCAAAGAAGGCGGAACAGAGACTCAGACGAAGGGACAGCAGCTGATGATTGAAGATCTCGATCTGTCTGTTCGTTCATACAACTGCCTGAAGCGTGCCGGTATCCAGACTGTGGATGAACTGACACAAAAGACCGAGGATGAGATGATGAGAGTCCGCAACCTCGGAAAGAAGTCTTTGAAAGAGGTTAAGGACAAGCTCATTGAGTTAGGTATGGGCTTTAAGTCCTTCGATTAAGGGAGGAACAAGACAATGTGGAATCGTAAATTCGGAAGAACAGCCGATCACCGCAAAGCCATGCTGAGAAATCTCGCTACTTCCGTGATTCTCTACGGAAGAGTTGAAACAACTGAGGCTAAGGCTAAGGATATGCGTTCGGTCGTTGATGAACTGATCACACTCGGCAAGAAGGGTGATCTTGCTTCCCGCAGAAAGGCAGCTGCCTTCATCCGCAACGTAGTCGCAGATGAAAAGACACAGCAGACTGTACTGCAGAAGCTGTTTGATGAAGTTGCTCCGAAGTATGCTGACCGCAACGGCGGATACACCAGAGTCGTAAAGACCGGTACACGCCGCGGTGATGCTGCTCCGATGGCATTTATCGAACTGGTATAACACAGAACAACAGCCCTGACGGGCTGTTTTCTCTTATATAGGTCATAAAACAAATAAACAATACGGCAGAAATCATGTACACTGTTAAATATCAACGGTGAAGCATTGTCTCTGCCGCTTATTATATGAGGTTTGGAAATGAAGAAACTGCTTTGCATATTGCTCGGAATACTGACGATCGGCTGTACGCCTGCAAAACCGGCTGAAGAACCAACTGCAGCACCGGTGGAGACAACGGCAGCTGCGGAGGATTTCAGCAGTCTGTATCAGGAATATACACAGGCATACGGCAGACAGGATCAGCGTACTTCCTGGACGGCCGGTGTGAAGTGCACATATGAGCGTACATACAACAATGATTCCAACGAACGCTTTGAAATGGACGGTGTTCTTGAAATTGACGGTATCCCGGGAAATCCGGAAGCGCATTATACCCAGAGCATGAACTCTGACGGTGTGCAGTTCCAGCTGGAAGGAGACTACTACGGCGGTGTTCTGTACAATACATACAACGGGGTTTCCTACTATGAGGAACATACAGTGGATCAGCTGTTTCAGGTTATGCTGGTGCCCCTGCACGGTATAATGATGACGGAAGAACAGATCAGTGCCATGCATGCGGAAAGCACGGCCGAAGGCACCGAATATGTATTTGAGCTTACCGATAAAGCCGCCCGGGCGCTGTTTCTGCAGCAGTTTGATATTTCTGGATTATCTGATTATCCGGACACAAAGGTCTCCGGAGGCATCATCCGGCAGAGGTTCGGCAATGACGGGTTCCTGAATGAACAGACTGCGGAGTTCCATGCGGATGTTACCGTTCAGGACGTGGATGTCAGTGTGGATTACAGTTCTTCGGCAGGCTTTGTCAGGATCAATACAACGGATGTGGTGATCACTGATGAAAAGAAGGCGGCGGAAGCGGAATACGTCAGTTTCCTGCAGATCGATACGAATGCCATCTCGGAAGCGGATATCACGGCAGACACCGAAGGCGCAACACCGGTGGAAACCTTCCAAAAGCGTCTGATCAGCCGTCTGAAGTATACGGAACAGGATGATGGCACATACAAAGCGGAATTCAATGAACACGAAACATACACCGTTGATTTCACGAACAAACAGTTTATCTACACGAATTACAGCAGCCGCTATGTGTATAACTGGTCCGGTGATACCGGCTTCTTCGGAACCTACTGCAACTATGATTTCGGCACCGGCGCCAGGAGCGAGTCATGCCAGGACAGTGCAGTGGAAATGATACAGAATGTAAAGCTGTATCTGCAGATGGAGCTGTATTACTGCGGACTTTCACTCGATGAGCTGCAGACAAACCGTTATTGAGGAGGAAACAGATATGCGGGCAGTTATTTCAACAGTAGGCAAAGATCATCCAGGCATTCTTGCGTATGTGGCAAAGGAATGCGCAGACAGGAATATCAACATTGAAGATGTTACGCAGAAGGTGCTGCAGGATATGTTCACCATGATCATGATCGTGGAGATTCCCGGCAGCCACAGTGATTTTGAGTCCATTGCGGCAGCCATGGAAGCAGCCGGTGAGCGTGAGAATCTGAAGATCCATGTCATGCATGAAGATATCTTCAATGCCATGCACACGATTTAGGAGTAAGGTATGCAGATACTGGAAAATATTCGGGAAACGATCCGGATGATCGATGAGGAGTTCCTTGATATCCGGACAGTAACAATGGGTATCTCTCTGCTGGACTGCGCGGATACGGACATTGATGTATCCTGCGATAAGATCTACAGAAAGATAACGGAAAAAGCGGCGGATCTTGTTAAAACGTCCCGGGAAATATCGAGTGAATACGGCATTCCGGTTGTGCAGTCACGCATTTCGGTGACCCCGATTGCACTGCTCGCAAGCGTATCGGGCGGTGATCCCGTCAAGTATGCGCATGCCCTGGACCGTGCCGCAAAGACGGTCGGTGTAAGTTTCATCGGCGGATATTCCGCCTTGGTGCAGAAGGGCATGACACCGGGTGATGAAGCGCTGATCCGGTCTATTCCGAGAGCACTTGCCGAGACGGATCTTGTCTGTTCGAGTGTGAATATCGGTACAACCAAGGCCGGCATCAACATGGACGCTGTGAAGCTGATGGGTGAAATCGTGCGTGAGGCAGCGGAGATGACGCCGGAAGGAAAGTGCAATTCCACGGCCAAGCTGGTTGTTTTCTGCAATTCCGTGGAGGATAACCCGTTCATGGCCGGTGCATATCACGGTGTATCGGAAGGTGACTGCGTCATCAACGTCGGTGTCTCCGGGCCTGGTGTCGTCAAGATGGCCATCAGAGGTGCCGGCAAAGACAGCACCATGGATGAGATAGCCGAGATTATCAAGAAGACAGCATTCAAGATCACCCGCACCGGTCAGCTGGTCGGTATGGAAGCAAGCAAACGTCTTCATGTGCCGTTCGGCATTGTCGATCTCTCTCTGGCTCCGACACCTGCAGTGGGTGATTCCGTGGCTGAGATCCTTGAGGAAATCGGGCTTGAGGAAGTTGGCGGTCCGGGAACGACAGCGTGCCTGGCGATGCTGAATGATGCGGTCAAAAAAGGCGGCGTTATGGCAAGCTCCAGTGTAGGCGGTCTTTCTGGTGCCTTTATTCCCGTTTCCGAGGATCAGGGCATGATTGATGCGGCCATCAGCGGTTCACTCTCCATTGAAAAACTGGAAGCGATGACAGCGGTATGCTCCGTTGGTCTGGACATGATCGTTATTCCGGGTGATACACCGGCGGCATCCATCTCTGCCATAATCGCTGATGAAGCCGCAATCGGTATGATCAACAACAAAACAACCGCATGCCGTCTGATTCCGGCTGTCGGTCTGCAGGAAGGCGATATGCTTGAATTCGGCGGTCTGCTGGGCCACGGACCTGTGATGCCAATCCGCAAGGCAAGCCCTGAGGTTATGATCAACCGCGGCGGCAGGATTCCTGCGCCTATTCACAGTCTTAAGAATTGAGGTAATACAATGAGCGGAAATACAGCGGCTTTCTTTGACATAGACGGGACGATATACCGTGAAGGATTAATAACGGAGATGTTCAAGAAAATGGTTACCCATGAGATCATCTCACCTTCAAGGTGGACGGATGACGTGCGTCCTGCATATATGGCATGGGACAGACGCATGGGTGACTATGATGATTATCTGTCACGTATGGTGGAAATCTTCAAGGAGACAACGGTCGGTATTTCCAGTGAGCATATTGAACTGATTGCGGACAAGGTCATCGAGCAGAAGGGTGAGCGGGTCTATCTGTTCACAAGAAACGAGATTGAGCGGCACCGGCAGGAAGGACGGCGTATCATAGCGGTATCCGGTTCTCCGGATGCTCTGGTGCGCAAGATGGCTGAGAAGTACTGCTTTGATGACTGGCGCGGAACACAGTACTGTACAGATGAAAAAGGGTATTACAATGGTATGATTATCCCGATGTGGGATTCTGCCTCCAAGAAGAAAGCAATTCTGGAACTGGCTGAGCAGTATGATCTGGATCTGAATGAATGCTGGTCATACGGAGATACCAACGGGGATCTGACAATGTTTCAGCTGACCGGACATCCGACCGCAATCAATCCGACCAGGGAGCTTCTGCACAATATCCAGGCGGATGCAGAACTGATGAAGCGGATCCGTATTATTGTGGAGAGGAAAGACGTCATTTACCGGATTGATCCGGCGCATCTGGACCTGGGGTGAATGTATGAAGTTATACTATCGGAATGAATCACAGCGGATACCCGCAGGGGAACCGCAGACAATCTATGAAGCAGCTGAGCAGATGCGGCATATCCTGCAGGATTCGCAGGAAACCGTATCCTTCTTCAACTGGGAATTTGCCGATCAGTACAATCTCTGGATCGTGCGCTGGGGAAACCCGGATGCCTGCTTTCAGCTGAGTGATCTGCCGGAAGATGCCCATGACCAGTATGCACTGTATGAGCAGGCACAGCAGTCCTACCGGCATATTCTGGAATGGAATATTGATCCGACTTCGGCAGCCAACGTGCACAGCGAAGAGGAGAAACGCAGCCGCGGCATGTACCGGGATACAGAACAAAATATAGACTTTATGCTCTCAAGAAGTATGCGCCGCAGACTTGAAGCACTGGAAGAGTGCTATGATATTGGTGCATGGTATGCATGGAGTGATATTATACAGGCAGTAAAGCGCACCGCTGAAAACGACCTGGAAACAGGGCGGATGACGCCTGCACAGTATGATGTAATTAAAAAACGCTACCGTATCTGAACGGAAAGAGGAAGAGTATATGCCAATCGGAATAATTACCAACTGTCTTGCGGTTGCTTTGGGCGGTGTGCTCGGTTCTGTCATCAAGGACAGACTTCCGGACAGTTTCAAGAACAACATCAACATGATTCTGGGCCTTTCATCAATGGGTATGGGCATTGCTTCGGTAGTCCTGATGGAAAATATGCCGGCGGTTGTTCTGGCCATGATTCTCGGCACCAGCATCGGTGTGGGAATCAAGCTCGGTGACCGCATTACCGCAGCTGCCATGAAGGCAAACGGTCTCTTCGGCGGCGGCAGTGACGGTTCTTCCGGACAGCTGGTAACACTGATTGTCCTGTTCTGCGCAAGCGGTACGGGTATATACGGTTCACTGGTCAGCGGTATGAACGGGGATCACAGTATCCTTATTACCAAGGCCATTCTTGATTTTGTGACAGCTATGATCTTTGCCTGCAGTCTGGGTAAGGTTGTATCGCTGATTGCAGTTCCCCAGTTTATCATCATGATCCTGCTGTATCTGCTGGCAGGCGTGATTTACCCTTTGACAACACCGATGATGATCAATGATTTCAAAGCCTGCGGAGGCTTCATCATGATTGCATCGGGCTTCCGGATCATACAGCTGAAGATGTTTCCGACTGCTGATATGATACCTTCCATGATTCTGGTTATGCCGCTGTCCTGGATGTGGTTCAACTGGATAGCTGCCCTGCTTTCATAGCAAATAGAGGAGGATTTTGATTATGTTTTGTCCGAATTGCGGAAAACAGCTTCCCGATCAGGCACGGTTCTGCGGATACTGCGGAACCCAGCTTGGCACACCGTCAGCCGAGACTCTCAATGCACAGGCACCGCAGGACATCCCGCCTGTACAGCCGGAGGCACAGCCCGGACCAGCTCCGCAGCCTGCTCCGGAATTTGTGAACAAGCTCAAGAACATCCAGGCTCCGAAAGTCAATGTCAATGTACAGAAGGATGACTTCAAGCCGCTGCTCAAAGTACTGAAGGATCCGTTCAAGGAAGTTGAACTCTCAACAGTGCCGACCGCATGCATTGCCGTCCTGACGCTGATCATCAACTCCTGGTTCTTCCGGGCGGTATTCTCCTATCTGCTTTCCGGCTCCGTGAAGCTGCTTAAGACAATCACCAAAGCACTGCAGAATGTCGGATCCGCTATGGGATCATACGGCGGAGACATGGAAGACCTTGCCGAACTCATCAGTGAGATCAACTCATACAAGAGCTATCTGATGGATATGATTCCGTTCGGCTCCATCCTGCTGAGAGGTCTGCTTACAACCCTGCTTGTATTTGTGATTCTTGCCATTGTGCAGGTTATCAAGATCATGCTGAAGAAGGAAGCAATCAATCCGAAGAAGGTCCTGTCAGGTGCTGCCCGAATGATTCTGGTGCCGTCCCTGTTTGTACTGCTTGCTTCACTGTTTGCGTCCATCCCGACCATTGCCACGGTTATGCTGTTTGCTGCAGCGATTATCCTGACGGCAGAAGTTGTGCATGAACTCAAGGATCTGCAGACATACGCAGGCATTCTGATCGGTGCTGTCGTGCTTCTGCTGGTTGTATCACTGTTCGGCCGCGGTTTCCTGGCCGTTGCCATGGATATGGTCAAGCAGGCTATGAGCGCCTTCGGTGATTCATACTACGGCTGGTAATATCATCAACGGAACTCCCTCGGGAGTTCTTTTTTTCAGACCCAAAAATATTCCGCAAAACAAAAAAAACCGCACATTTCCGGTTCGGCACGGTAATTCTATACTTTGGTCAGGACAGCAGTTCTTTTTACTGCGTATACCCGAAGAAAAGAGGAGAGAGATAATGGCTACTGATTTGTTTCCGGTTGTACAGATCCGTAAGGGAATCTGGGAGATTGATGAATTTGAAATTTCCAGCTGTTTTCTGATTGAAGGCACAGAAAGAGCGCTTCTGATTGACACGGGACAGGGTGTCGGTGATCTGCGCAGCTGTGTGGAGAAGCTGACAGACAAGCCTGTAACCGTGGTTCTCACGCACAATCACGGGGATCATATCGGCAATGTATACCAGTGGGATGAAGTCTGGATCCATCCGAATGACAGACCCGGACTGACCAAGAAGAATGTTGCCAGAGCCAAAGAGAGCGCCGGTGAGATTGCCAACAGACAGAAGGGATGCTTTGACGGTATTTACAAGATGTTCAAACTGGTTCCGTATGATCTGAATGAAGTGGAGCCTTCCGAAGACAAGGAAATCACTGTGCATGATCTGGCAGACGGTATGCAGTTTGATCTCGGCGGTAAGATCATTACCTGCTATGAGTGCTTCGGACATTCACTCGGTGAAGTGGTCTTCCTGGATGAAACAGACCGGATTCTGTTTGCCGGGGATGCGGTTAATTACAATCTCGGTGTCAGTTCCTGTCCGGTGGAGACAACCCACCGTTTCCTGAAGAGACTGATGGATATGTCAGACCGTTACGACTGCATCTACAACGGACATCATGACTTCCGTCCGCTGGGAGCACCGCTGGATGATGACTGTCTGCCGAATGCCATTGCAGTACTGGAAGATGCTCTGAACGGACATATCGTGCCGTGCATTGTGCCTGTATTCAAGGGACAGCCGCTGTATCTGACAAAGCATGAACCGGTGACCGAGCAGGTCAATGTCAGACCGGACGGTACTGTCATCAGACGCACATTCCTGCGCCGCGGCAGAAACTTTGTCGGCATAGATACAAGAATGATCTACGAGGAGAAGTGACATGGGAAGAACAAAACTGTATCCGATGGTGCAGTTCCGTAAGGACACCTGGGAAATCGATGAGTTTGATGTGGCCAGTATATATGTGCTGATCGGTTCCGAAAAAGCACTTGTTATTGATACGGGTGAAGGAATCGGGGATCTGCGCGGAGCCATAGAGATGATTACAGATAAACCGCTGATTACGGTGATCAGCCACAACCATCCCGATCATATCGGCAATGCCCACCAGTTTGAGGAAGTCTGGATCAATCCCAAAGACAGAGAAGGACTGCTTCATCCGCGCAAGATGAGTGCAGAGAATATGGTCCGTCAGATTGCCAACCGGCAGAAGGGATGCTTTGAATGGACATACAAGATGTTCAACCTGTATCCCTATGACATCAATACGGATCTGGAAATCACTACGGAAGAACGGCAGCCCAAAGTAATTCATGACCTGACAGACGGCATGCAGTTTGATCTCGGCGACCGTATTGTCACGGCCTGGGAATGCCCCGGACATACGGCAGGAGAGATGGTCTTCATTGATTCCAAAGAACGTATCTGCATTGCCGGTGACGCCATCAACTACAACCTCGGTGTATCATCCACACCCGTTGAGAGAACACTGCGTTATCTGAAGAGACTGCAGTCCATGGGCGATCAGTATGATGCCATTTACAACCATCACCATGATTTCCGTGCTTTCGGTACACCGCTGGATGATGACTGTCTGCCGAATGCCATTGCCATTCTTGAGGATGTCATGGCAGGGCACATTGATCCGGTGCAGGTTCCGAACTGGTTCGGCCAGGACCTGATTCTGACAAAGGATTATGAAGCGAAGGATATGTGGGGCGGCGTAACCCTGTGCAGGGGCAGGAATTTCGTCGGCATTGATCCGGAAAAGATCAAGGAATAACTGAAAAGAGGCTGTAACAGTTGAAAAGCTGTTATAGCCTCTTTTGAATTGGTAAAATGGAGATATGAAAAGTGCTAATCAAGTACTAGCCCTACCTGATCAGCGAACATATTATAATGCTGTTCAGCTGGTTATGCCAATCGA
>JAFUCL010000009.1 GCA_017459725.1 Solobacterium sp.
TTTTCTCATTTATCAACTAATTCTTTGAAAAGAGCGAAAACATAAAAAAAACCGCATTTTATGCGGATGGCAGGGGTGGAGAGAATCGAACTCCCATCAGCGGTTTTGGAGACCGATGTACTGCCATTGTACGACACCCCTACTATATGGTGACGCGTACGGGATTCGAACCCGTGAATGCCGCCGTGAAAGGGCGGTGTGTTAAGCCACTTCACCAACGCGCCATCATTAAGTAGTGCTTTTGTATATTATCATAAGTCCAAAATGAAAACAACAGAAAAAACAAAAAAACAAAATAATTTATAAAGCCCTGTAATACAGCGCACATTACAAAGGCATATAAACACGGTATAATGTGTACAGATATCGGAGATTGTTTTTATGATTGATTATTCAGAAGGTTCCGGCCGGCAGTACCATATCGGTGTCGGCAATGGGGAAGTAGGCAGATATGTGCTCATGCCCGGTGATCCCAAGCGCTGTGCGAAGATTGCGGCGTATTTTGACGATGCTCAGCTGATTGCGGACAGCAGAGAGTATGTCACTTATACCGGCTATGTGGACGGTATCCGTGTTTCCTGTACATCCACGGGAATCGGCGGACCGAGTGCAAGCATTGCCATGGAGGAACTGACTGTATGCGGCGCGGATACATTCATCCGGGTCGGCACATGCGGCGGCATGGATCTCAACGTAAAGTCAGGAGATCTTGTGGTTGCGACCGGTGCGATCCGTATGGAAGGAACATCCAGGGAATATGCGCCGATTGAATTTCCGGCAATAGCAAATCTCGATATCGTCAACGCCCTGTGTGAGGGTGCCCGCAGAATCGGGGCACCGTATCATGCCGGTGTTGTGCAGTGCAAGGACGCGTTCTACGGCCAGCACCGTCCTGAAACACTGCCGAACGGACAGGAGCTTCTGCGCAAATGGGATGCATGGGTCGCTCTCGGTGCAAAAGCCTCCGAAATGGAAAGTGCCGCGATGTTTATTGTGGCACAGTATCTGCACGTGCGCTGCGGTTCGGTTCTGCTTGCGATTGCCAATCAGGAAAGGGCAAAGGCAGGCCTGGACAATCCGCAAGTGCATGAAACTGATGAGGCAATCAGAACTGCGATTGAGGCAGTCAAAATACTTGCCGCAGCAGATGCACTGAAAACTGAAAGGATTTAGCGATGATATGATGAAACAACCGGTCAGGACTTCAATGTCTGACTTTATTAAGACAACGATGGGTTCCCAGTTTGTCATTCCGGTCTATCAGAGGAATTACACCTGGAATCCTGAAGTTGAAACAGCCAGGTTCCTGAACGATCTTGAGGACCTGCTGGCACAGCGTACGCAGAGTCATTTCCTCGGTATTCTGATATACATGGAATCCGAGATCTCGGCGATGTTCAAGCAGATACAGATCGTGGACGGACAGCAGCGTCTGACGACAAGCTTCATCTTCCTGCTCTGCCTGAAACGGGCAGCACTGGAACTGGGACAGAAGGATGTCGCCGGCATGATCGATGATTATTATCTGTACAACAGACATACCGTTGAAGAGGCCAAGCTCCGCATGAAGCCGACGGTCAGTGATGATGATGTCTATGCCAAGATATTCTACGGCAGTTACAAGGATCTCACCCGCCGCGAGAAGGAGACAACGGTATACAGAAACTACGATGCAATCTATACACGCATCATGAACTTCGCCAAGAAGTATTCCCTTGCAGAAATCCTGAACTGCCTCGGAAAATTCGATATTCTGGTATTCCCGCTTTCGGAAAATGACAATGCCCAGCAGATCTTCGAGTCGATCAACTCGACCGGAGCACCGCTTACATCAGCAGATCTGATCCGCAACTATGTGCTGATGAACGATACCAATGATGTGCAGGAAAGAAACTACAGGCTTTACTGGCAGCCGCTTGAAATCAGCATGCCTGAGCCGCGCCGTCTTGAGGAATTCTTCCGGATTTATCTGGCCGCCAAGACATACAACCTGCTGAGCAAACGTGACGTCTATGAAGGCTTCAAGGATTACTGGAATAGTTCATCCGATGACCGTGAAACACGACTGCGTGATATCAACCGCTACTGCCGGTATGTGCATGCAATCTATACGGGTCCGGCGGACAGTGATGCCGTGGAAGCTGCTCTGCGTGATTTCAGACGCAGTGAAAGCAGACTGCCGGCACCGTTCCTGGCGGAAATGTTCCGGATGTATGAAGACAGGGAAATCAGTGAAAAGACACTGATTGATCAGATCAGGCTCATTGATACCTATCTGACCAGAAGAGCACTGTGCGGCAACGATACGGGTTCCCTGAGCAGATACTTCCCGCAGCTGCTGCGTTCGGTCATGAACAGCTATAAGAAATCAGGACAGAACGTACATGAAATCACCAAAGTATTCCTGATCAACTACAACCGCGGCAAACCCCTGGCTATGCCCACCGATGAACAGCTGCGTTCCCAGCTGCGTGAAATCAACGCATATGCGCTGATGTGCATCCGTCCGGTGCTTGAGAGAATCGAGCATCACGGTGCTACGGCAGTGGTGGATACAGCCAATCTGAACATTGAGCATATCATGCCCCAGCATCCCAATAACTACTGGAAGAAGGCTGCCAATGCCAAGGATGAGGATGAGTATACATTCTATGCAAACCTGATCGGCAACCTGACGCTGTGTGCGGAATATGACAATACAAAGATGGGCAACCAGGACTTCAACTTCAAGAAGAAGGTATTGTCCAAGACCCTGCATATCCGTATGAATACGGAAATCCTGAAGAAGGATCAGTGGACACCGAAGGATATTCTGGACCGCTGTGACAGACTGACCAGGGAAATTATAGAGATCTATCCGTACCGCGGAGGCAAGGTGAAGGCGGAGACAGCCAAGGATGACAATATCATTATCCTGACGGCACCGACCGTAAATGCCCGCGCCATCTACCACAATCCGCAGTCCATTGAAGTGCTTTCCGGCAGCACCATGAAAGCATACGGACCGCAGGAGATGAAGAGCATGCGTCAGCTGTATCAGAACATGACGGACCTCGGTGTGCTTTCCGAAGACGAAAACGGACGTATCCAGTTCGAGAAGAACTACCGTTTCCATAACCTGAACACAGCTGCTCAGTTCCTGCTGCACAGAGGCGGTGACAACACCGCAGCCTGGACCAGGGAGAACGGCACAACCTTCATCAATGAAAACGAGAAGGAAACAAAGCCTGAGGAAAAGCAGAACACAAAGCAGACCTCGGGACACACCAACCGCCGCAGACAGTCTTCCGCAAAGAAGACCAATACACCTGTGCAGGAAACAAAGAAGAGCACTCCTGCAAAGCAGCCTGCCAAACAGAATGCGGAAAAAGGAAACAGCGCACCGAAAAAGCGCAGTGCAAATCCGCAGCACCGCAGACAGCAGACAAAGCCGCAGGAGAAACCGGAAGCTTCCGCAAAGGTGGAAACAAGACGGATCAGCCGCAGTGAGCCGGAAAAAAAGGAACCGGTTCCGGTTCCTGTCAGGAAAGAGGAGTCTTCTCTTCTTGATAAACTGTTCGGAGGTTTCCGCAAGAAGGATCACTGACGCAGCGAATAATACTCAAGATATGTTCTGAACGCAGAGGGAATTGCCCGGTTGAGCAGTTCCCTTTTCGTTATCAGCAGGTCATTCTCTTCATGAATGCCGCTGACCCGTATTTCATATGCATGCATATGCCATTCAAGATGCGTGAACAGATGCCGGCTTTCGGGAAGCACATGTATCTGCAGAGGTTCGTAGCCCATGGCGCTGACCGCATCGGCAGCTTCCTCCTTTGTGCAGAAACCGGGAATACCGGGGAACTCGTAGAGACCTGCCAGAAGACCCCGTTCAGGTCTTTTCCGCAGCAGGAAGGAATCACCGTCACGGATGATGAGAAGGGTGCGCTCTTCAAGGCGTCTTTCCGGAGCTTTGCCGCGCACCGGCAGTACATCCGTCAGATTGTTTTTACAGGCAGCACAGCGTTCCTGCCAGGGACACTGCGTGCATTTCGCACGGCCGTTGGGAAGGCATACCGAAGCGCCGAGATCCATGAAGCCCTGGGTCAGGTTACGTACAAAAGCAGGGGAACAGGGATGATCCCGGTAGAATTCCCGCAGGATGTTCTCAAAATTCTTCTTTGTCTCCGGTTCTTTTACATCATCCGCCGATCCGAGCAGTCTGCTCAGCACCCGCATCACATTGCCGTCCACGGCCGGTGCAGGAATACCGAAGGCAATAGCAGAAATGGCTCCGGCTGTATAACTGCCGATGCCGGGCAGGGCAAGCAGTTCTTCATAATTGTGCGGGATTCTGCCGTGATGGCGTGCCATGATTACTGCAGCGCATTTCTTCAGATTCCTTGCCCGGCTGTAGTAGCCGAGTCCTTCCCACAGCTTCATCAGCCTGTCATCTTCGACCGAAGCCAGAGCGGCAATATCCGGCAGTTCCTGCATGAAGGCAGTGTATTTGTCAATAACCGCTTCCACACGGGTCTGCTGCAGCATGATCTCGCTGATCCATACTGCATATGCATCATGTGTCTTCCGCCAGGGCAGATCACGCTTGTTCTTTCTGTACCAGCGCACAAGGCATTCGGCAGCTTCATATGTAAATGTTCCGCAGTCCATGGTTCCATTATAACGTATTGAGGAAAGGGATGATTTCGTGTATCATAATAAAGCACATGCGGCGTTAATTCAGTGGTAGAATGTCAGCTTCCCAAGCTGAATATGCGGGTCCGATTCCCGTACGCCGCTCCATTTTTTTACCAAAAACAAACACTTCGTGATGATCATTCACGAAGTGTTTTGTTTACTCCACAGTGCAATCAGTGACCGGTTATTCCGGCAGCACGGCATGTTCTGCACCATAAGCCGCTTCTTCTTCCGTAAAGCCGTAATTATTTATAAGCCTGAGACGGATTTCTTCCCTTGTATAAGAGTAATACTCCGAATCTGCCAGATACTGTGCCGCATTCAATGCATTCTCCTTATAATCAATACCCGCATGATCTGCCGCATATTCCGCCGCATCTTTTTCACATCCGTCATAGCTTGCCAGATCATCCACGACACGCTGTCTGGAATAGCTGCCGTAATACGGTACGCTTGAAGCCTGCCGCTGCGTGACTAGTGTCAAAGCATATCCATAGCTTTCCGGTAAGTCAGCGAGTCCGGTATTGTGATCAAATGCAATGTTATACAGCTTTGCATATTGTTCCGCCGGGCTGTTTTCCGCACAGTGGAAGACCGCATACTGATTGCCGAAGGAATCCGCAAAAGACTGTCTGCCGAAACGGTAAACGGAAGCCGGAAGAACAAACTGCCGGAGCTGATTATAACTGCGGAATACCTCAGCGGGAATCGTCGTAATGCCATCCGGTATATTCACCAATGATCGTGACAGGAACAGACCAACAGGTGCTGTCAGCAGTGTCTTTCCGCATTTGTCGGTAATAAAACCGTTGGCAGAGGCGTAATACGGATTATCCGGATCCACCGTAAAACCGGGTGCCCACAGTCCGCCAAAAGCATATGCACCGATCTCCGAAACGTTTTTGCCGATGGACAGCGTCCCGGAAATGGGTTTGATCTGACCTGCCAGCTGAAACTTAGCCGCATTGTTCGGCTCATCAAATGCATAATCCCCGATCCGTTCCAGACTGTCCGGAAAATTGATTTCTTCAATATACAAACATTCAAAGAAGGCACGGTCTGCTATTTCGCGAAGGGATTCCGGCAGCTTTACTTTCTGCACACGTGATCCGGTGAAGGCGCAGTATCCGATTTTTTCCGTTCCCTCAGGCACTGTGCACTGAGGATCCATGGACAGCCAGGATACCAGTTCTTTTCCGTCTTTGGTATATACAGCACCGTCCTGTACTTTGTAATACGGATTATTTTCGGAGAGTTCAGCATGATCGATATCATTGTAGTTGAAGGCACTTCCGCTCATATACTGCAGGTTTGCGGGCAGCCGTACTTCCCTCAGACCGCACATTCCGAAGGCCTGTCTTTCCAGACGTTCGACGTTATCCGGAAGATCAATCTCAGTCAGTCCTTCACACCCGTAGAAAGCATTATAGCCGATGGTTTTCAGGCCTTTGCCGAACCGGACGGAGGAAACACCTGAAAAGAGGAATGCATAGTCATCTATGCTTGTTACAGTATCCGGAAGAATGATTTCCTGAAGGGCTGTATTCTGAATAAACGCAGCTGCACCGATACCTGTTACCGGAATACCGTTGATTTCATCAGGAATCACAGCACGTACGACATTGTCTTCCGCACCTGATACCAGGTATTCTCCGTTCTCCAGAACATACTGTATACCGTCGATTGTTTCGTACTCGGGTTCCGTCAAAGGATACAGATCGGTGAAATGCACATTGTTATAGATATCCACAGCCCGCAGCCGGAATGCATACCTTTCGTCTAACTCGGAAACCGGACGGAAGGCCGCACGCAGTTCTTCTCCGACCGTAAGATAGCGAATAAACCCGCCATGTGTATCTCCCAGACGGAAACAATCCTTCCCCGGTATTCTCTCAACGGATACCGAACCGAGAATATTGAAGACCAGTCTGTTCCGGTGCAGCAGATCAGCTTCATTTTTACCGTCTGCCGCATATATATCGGATACTTCCCGGATTGATTCAATCTCGCCTTCACCATTTTCTTTCCTGCGTACATTTATGGCTATTTTCTGCCGGTATTTATCCATTACTGCCTGAAGGATGTGTATTCCGTTGTCAGTTGTCATTTCCGTGGTATAGGTTGTATATTTCTTTTCTTTGTTTCCGCTTTTTGTCCGCATGGCAGGAATGACCGTTTCATTAAACGAATCACTCTGCAATGTCATGACTTCCGGATCCAGCGGAACGTAAATCCTGTTTCCATCCATTCTGCAGTTTAAATCGGAGAATACATGAGCAGCATGGCTGTCATCCAGCAAATCATAGATATCAACGATTGCATAACTGAGAGATGCGGCCTGTTCCTCACTCAGTTCAAGGACATATCCTTCGGCAGTTTTCTGAACAGGCTGAAAGGACCACAGAGCTGCCTGTGCACTTTGATTCACTGCATTGTACTTCCTGATCATCTCTGCATACGCATCCGGCAGCATCGCTTCTTCCAGGTAAGCGGAATCATATGTTTCCTCCATACCGGCAGTCGGACAGAATAACGACATTCCTCCGTAGGACTGTGAACTGGCAGTTTCAGCCGTAATCATCTTTTTCAGCTGCTTGTTTACAGCTGCTGTCTGCTCGGGGAACAATGTCTGAAGACACTCCTGGAAAGAACGGATATCGATCAGTCCGTAGGTATCCGAGGATTTCAGATAGTCCTCACCGGTTCCCAGGTATCTGACATCTGCCAGTGCTTTATGCAGAGCGGGATACCCGTCTGCCTTCAGGGAGGTATTCATATCAGCTGCCAGGGTATTCAGCGATTTCAGCAGGGCTTCTGTTTTGGACAAATCATATACGCCGAGGGTATAGTCCGGATGATACTCCGTATTCTGTCCATAGGATTTCCGGTAACTGTCCGTAATCCTGCGGAAAACACTTTTATAACAAACCCACTTCTTCAGCATGGGGAGAAAACTGTAATCCCATCCGCTGCCTGTTTCCATCTCTTCGGAGGCAATCATATAGTCTGCGTAGTCTTTCCAAACAGCGGCTGTTTCCAGATTGCCCATCAGACATGCATCAAAACCGACAAAGTCCAGATGTTTCTGTGCAAAGACTGTCTGATCCATTGCCTTTTTCATTTCCGGAAGGGTCAGGGAATCATTCTGAAACAGCTCATCCCCGCAGCATCCCCATAAAGGACCGCCGCCGTGATCCCAGAAGATCAAAGCATACCGGTCAGCCGGATACTGCTCTGAAGCAAAATTGACAAAGTCAGCCAGTGTACCGGCGGCACCCATATTGGAGGAAGTCTCTGTACGGGAAACAAAATTGGTTACACCGCCCGAGAGATCAATCACGGTATTGCAGTCGGAGGGGATACCGATATGCCAGAACTTTGTACCGCCCGTGCAGACCAGTACATTTGTCTTTTTGTAATTCACTTTCTGGGCTGCCATCTCCATAAGTTCTTTCGCCGCCGCACTGTTCCTGCTTTCCAGATCTGCCCCGGCCATGTAAATCATGACGGTATATGCTTTCTTCTGCTTCTTTTCGGCATTCCGGATCAGGGGATGTACGCCGGTGTCTGCTGTCTGATGGTTCAGTGCCAGAGCTTTGGAAGGATCTCCCGGAGGTTCATCAATGATCTCCAGTGTATGAACGGCATTGTCCGGGAGTTCGGGCAGTGCAGATACATGTTCGGTTTTCTCTGAACCAAAAGAAAAACATCCGCACAGCAGACAGAATACCAGCATGATACCTATATAATGTGTCCGGAAGTTCGGTTTCATTATTCACAAAATAGCATGTCTTCAGACTGCATTCAAGACAAGGGAAACCCGGAACCCGTGACAGTCCGGCAATCGGGGTGACAAAAAGCAAACTGCGGATCATGCGCCGGGACGGTGTATTCTGCTGCATACTGAAAATCAGGCACCGGAGGGAAGTGCCTGATGTCAGTCTGTGAAGATGCCGTAAGCTGTGTCCAGAGACGGCATGCACAGTAATTATTTATTCTTTTCGTAGAGAATCCGGATATCCTTATCGGTGTCCACATCACCGATCAGGGTGTCACCGGAAACACTGCGGAAAGTATATCCTTCAAACTGAATATTGACGAAATCCTTTACATCGTAAGATACGGGACCTTTCAGTTTCGTGGAACCGGGGTAGGTCTGTACTTCCGGTTCAAACAGCTGTTCACCGGTCTCGATATCTTCGTAATGGATGGTCACGTTATACCAGGGCTGTTCAAATGTATAGATCAGCGTCATTTCGCTGCTGTTTTCTTCGTTATTTTCCGCGGCAGGGGCTTCGTCATGATTGTTCACAACGACCTGGCTGAGGCGGTAATGATCATCATTCAGGATGGCTCCGTCATGGTATAAAGCAAATTCATCATTTGCGGGTGCACGCAGATTGTAATTGTCATGGATCTCCATGCCGGCATCTGCGGCTGTTTCTTTCTCTGCAACCAGGATTGCGTTGGCTTCGGGATCCTGGTCGGCGTCATTTTCAGAAGCAAGGAAGATGCTGCGGACGATTACCTTGTCGTCCTGTTCTGTTTCGGTGCTGCTGTATTCGGAAACTGCATCGATGGGTTCATCGCTGCCTTCTTCTGCGTGGATCATTGCAGAGGGGCTCATTGAGAATGCCAGTGTAAGCGTCAGTACGGATAACAGTGTTCGGGTGGTTTTCATTCTTGGACTCCTCCTTTGCAACTTCAATATATCCGGGCGGCAGGCACAGAAAGCATCACAAAAGTGCACAAAGAACGGTATTTGTGCAATGCGGATGGGGAAAACTTTCAAAAGGCCAGAACCGTTGTATCATGTGTACAGACAGAGCTGCCAAAGCAAAAAAAACACAGGCGGCAGAACTGTGAGGAGGGTTAGCAATATGAATATCTGGGTTATTATCTTAGTTCTTGTTATCGCCTGTGCAATCGTGCACAGAAATGTAATTACAGCTCTGATCAAGGGAACACCGATGCCGAAAGCACCGAAGTGGCATGTCTGGGTTCCGGCTGAAAAGAGAAGAGAACAGTAACGAAATTCCGAATTCATCCCCGTCTTTACACTCCGTAGGAAGGCGGGGACTTCTTCGGATTTACGTTAAAGTCCCGCTTTCGCAGGCAGCGCCTTTTATTATCTGCGTTGTCTGCTTCAGCGGGACTGTTTCATTATCCATTCTTTTTTTTGTGTCCTGTGAATCAAGGTATCTGCACCAGCATGCCTCCGATATACATCGCTCCAAAGGACAGGGGTATATACAGCAGCCAGTACAGGAAAAAGAGCAGAAACTGTCTGAAGAAATGACTGACCGGTTGTTCACTGAGATGCAGAAGTGTGCTGATCAAATCGATGATGAGGAATAACCCAAGCCCCAGCACCCATATAAATGCATACAGAACGAATATGCCGATTATGGAAGGGGTCCCGATCAGACCTTCTGCCGCAATATGTGCATAGGAGTCTTCAATATAAAATTTAGCTGACAGGATGCTGATGAAAAAGCCTGCTGCAAGCATAATGATCGCTGTTTTCCCGGCGAGATGACTGCGCATGTTGCGTATCCTTTCTTCTGCTTCCATTATACTAGTGCATGATTGCAAAGTATATTATGTCCTTTCTGCTGCACAGTTGCATAATCCAACAAAATAGTATATGATTGATTCGATTTCGGATTAAATTCACATATACTGTCAATAATTGGATGCTTAGAACGGGAAGGGGTTTTTTATGGGAGCCTGGCTGGCAGTTCTTGTGATTGTTGCTTTGGCAATGGTCTACATTTTCTACAATCATAATCGAATCAAAAAGATGCCTGAAGGGACGGCGGAAATGGCGGAAATGGCGGGTATTATCCGTGACGGTGCATCTGCTTTCATGAAGACGGAATTCCGCAGTATCATCATCGTTGCCTGTGTGCTGGCGGTCTTGTTTACACTGATTGTTGAGCGTACCAGCGGTATTACGTTTCTGATCGGGGCGGCGATGAGTTCGGCCGTCTGTGTGCTTGGCATGCGCAGCGCTGCTTATGCAAATGTTCGTACAGCCAACAAAGCCAGAGAAACGCTCAGTATTGGTGAAACGGTCAAGGTGGCTCTCTGCGGCGGATCCATCAGCGGTCTTGCCGTACAGGCATTCGGTATGCTGGGAATCCTGCTGATTCTGCTTGTTTTCGGGGATATACAGCATGATGCGGTCGGCACCGGACTGCTTGTCAGTCTTCCCTGCAATCCTTATATCATGCGTATTTCTACGTATTCTCTTGGGTGTTCGATCGTTGCCATGTTTAACCGTGTAGCCGGCGGGAACTATACCAAGGCGGCGGATATTTCTTCGGATATTCTCGGTAAGATCAGACATGATCTGCCGGAGGATGACAGCCGGGTGCCTAATACGATTGCAGACTTCATTGGCGATAATGTGAATGATATTGCCGGTAACTGTTCCGATCTTCTGGAAAGCTTTGTGGCAACGATTTCTTCTTCATTGATGATCGCTGTTACGGTATATTCAGCTTCTGTGTTCAAAGGACATGCGGCGGCAGAAGAAACGTTCCGGGCTACAACGGTATTTCCGGTCATTCTGGCAGGATGCGGTCTGACCGGGTGTCTGCTTGGTCTCGGCTACGCCAACCTGAAGAAGATGGGAGATAATCCTTCCCGAGAGCTTGATCTTTCTTCCTGGATCTCGGCAGGAATCACAATCATTCTCAGCGGCATAGCGTCTTATGTGATCTTCAACAGGGTCCCTCTGTATGAGGAATTTGTGCTGGGCTGGGCATCACCGTGGATCTCTGCGGTCTTCGGCATTGCCAGCGGTATTGCAATCGGTACGATCACTGAGAGGTATACCAGTACGGAATACAAGGCAACCAGAGAGCTGGCGGAGATCTGTGAAGAGGGCGAAGCCTTTGTGGTGACCAAAGGAGATGCAATCGGTTCACGGTCGGTATTACTGCCTGTACTGATCATCGGTATCTCCCTGCTGATCAGCGGCAGGCTCAGCGGTACCTACGGAATTGCGATTGCAGCACTGGGCATGCTTGCTTTTGTCGGCGCCACAGTATCGATCGATGCCTTCGGTCCGATTGCGGATAATGCCGGCGGTCTTGCGGAATCCTGTCATCTGGACCCGGAAGTCCGTGTGATCACCGATAAACTGGATGCAGTAGGTAATACAACAGCAGCGATCGGCAAAGGGTTTGCGATTGGTTCGGCAGCCTTTGCGACAGTTTCCCTGATTATCGCTTACGTTGGTAATTACACCGATGCATCGCAGGCACTGACACTGAATTTCGCCTCTTTCTATGTTGTGGCGGGCGGCCTGATCGGCGGTGCGCTGGTAGAATATTTCTCTGCTGTACTGACCGATAATACGATTGATTCTGCCAGGAAAATGGCTGATGAGGGTGACCGGATGATGTCGGAGCCCGGTGTTCTGGAAGGCTTAGTACGTCCAGACTACAACCGGATGATCTCAATGGCTGCCCAGGAGGCAATCCGCAAGATGGTCATGCCGTCGGTGCTGGCAATCGTGATCCCGATCGTCGGCGGATTTATCTTTGGTCCTGATTTTGTCGGCGGTTTGTTAGTCGGTGCAACGGTCGTTGCGGTTCCCAGAGCAATCTTCATGGGCAACTCCGGCGGTGCTTTTGACAATGCGAAGAAGTATATCGAAGGAGGCAGTATTCCCGGACACGGCAAGGGAACAGCCGCGCATAAAGCCGCAGTAACCGGAGATACGATCGGTGATACCCGCAAGGATGTTGTGGGTGTGGCACTGGATATCTTCATCAAGATGATGTCTACGGTAGCCAATACACTGGTCGTTGTCTTTAAGACAATTACATTGATCAAATAGAAGTACGGAAACAGTCAGAAGAAGTGATAATGTGAATCGGCGTGGCTCGTTGATAAAAATGAAGAGTGCAATCTTTTATGATTAATCTTTCCTGAATGGATGCAGGGTGCATTTGTTCAGAACTGAGATACTGTTATTTCCATTCACTGTGGATTTCTGCTTTCCCTGATGATCCGGTTTCATGAAAGTGTTCCCAAAAGTTTCAATCAGCTTTTGGGGCATTTCATATATGGCTGTTTTTCTGCTGCAGGAGTATAATAGACGTCACAGGGGGAAAATATGGGAAAAATTCTTAGAATGATAACGGCGGCGGTGTCCGTGTTTGTCCTGACGGCTGCCGGATGCTCGGCATCGGAAGTGTCGCTGAATACCGAGCAGGAAGGAAAAATTATCCTGAATGCAAAGAATTCCGGAGAAAACAGCAATGCCGTTACCTTCACCGTAAAAGAGGGACAGGACGCTGTCAGCGTGCAATATGAAATCACCAAAGGTTCCGTGGATATCAGTCTTTACCAGACCGATGCCGGTGATATAGAAACCGTTCCGTCCATCCCTGATACCGAAGATGCGTATTATCAGGCAAAGGATCTGAAAGGGACAGGAAGTTTTGTGATTGATGCCGAACCCGGCGATTACTTCGTGAAGTTTGACCAGCATAAAATGAACGGCACTGTTACGGCCGAAGCAGTGAAGAAATCATGAACGAACTGACCGGAAAACATCCGCTGGCAATGGCAGTGATTCTGATGATGATCAGTTTCCTGACAGCAGGTATCCTGACGGCGGTTCTTGCGTCGCTTGGATTTGACAGCGGCACTGCGGCAAGCATCAGCAGATTATTCATGGCGGTTGTGCTGCTGTTTCTGTTCCGCAGAGACTTTGATTTCAGCCGTTCCCTGAAGGGATTCGTACTGGCGCTCCCCGCTCTGGTTTTTGTGGTCTGGAATATTGCCTATCATCTCTGTGCAGGAATTGCCTTCCGGCCTTTATCGGAAGCGGGTATGATACTACTGACGGCGCTGGCTCCCGGTCTTTTTGAGGAAGTGCTCTTCAGAGGCGTGGTGACAGGCAAAATACAGGGTGCCGGAAAATCACAGCTGTATGCGGTTCTGGCACCGGCTCTTCTGTTCGGACTGATTCATCTGACGAATGCCCCGGCCATCGGTCCGCTCTCCGCATTGGTGCAGGCATTGTATGCCACTGTGATCGGGTTGCTGTTCGGTGCCGTATATGTACGGACAAGGGATATCGTATCTCCGGTTATCATGCATACGCTGATTGATCTTTCCAACGATGTGTTTGTGTCTTCGCCGACGACTTCAACGGTGCCGTGGCTCATTGCTTTTGCTGTCATCATAGCTGCTGCGGCAGTGTATTCGGTGGCGCTGATCATCGTGCGGGATGTGCAGAAGAAACAGGCTCAGGCTGAATAAACATACCGGCATATGCGGCAGGCATATGCTTTTCTTTATGTCATGCGGCATCTGAAAGTATAATAGGAGCAGAAGAGGAAACAATCATGGAAGATATGATGCAGACAACAATCTATATAGGCCTGAATGATTCAGTGACACATGAACAGAAGTTTGAAACCGAAAAGTATCTGTCAATTCTGAAGAGTGTCTGCCAGAGTTATCATGTAGCCTTTTCCGTGAATGTGATCAGCGGAGGATACTTCCATGAGGATGGCACCTATGTGGAGGAAACCACTTTGGTGCTGATGATGCTGGATGTTGATGCGGTGACCGTAAATGAGATTGCCAAAGATCTCTGTGTATTCTTTAACCAGGAAAGTGTCATGGTCACAACGGCACCTGCCAAAGTGCATTTTGTACAGGAAAGACTGTAATAAAAGCACTGACCCGAAGATCAGTGCTGAAGTCTCAACAGTAATTGCCGACGCAGTTCATAAGACCGTCCGCAGATTGCTCTGAAGGATCAGGCGTTGTGATTCAGAAGACCCAGAGCCCATACCACTGTGTTCCAGAGGTATCCTTCTTCATTGTTCTCCTCATACTGAGGTCTGCCGAAAATAGCAGCTGCTTCCATAAAAGTTTTCATAAATCTTTTTACCTCCCCGGCTGTAAAAGCCGATTGATTCAGTTTCCCTGCATGCATGATGCATGCTCTTTTTGTTTCAGGGGATGTTGTGCGTGCTTTTTATCTCACGCACTGTCATTATAGGACGGCAGAAATTCAGTTCAAGGCAATTGTGCAAAATATTTTTTTTATTTCCGCAGGTAACCGTTTACATTGTTCATTTTTCTGAAACCCCTTACTTCTGCGGTTATTTGGAAAATATATGCATACATGATTCCCCGTAAATTGAAAAATGCCGGTGTTTCCGGCATGAATCGGTATCAGCGGATCTGCTGAATGCGGTCATGGATCATTGTCCGCAGGCGCTCCGTTTCTTCACGGGAGGCGAGTTCTTCGGAGAAGGCACTGGCACTGCCGGCCGCAATTCCGGTTTCAAATGCAGTGCGGTAATCTCCGTTCGATTCGAGATATCCGGCTATGAATCCGGCAACCATGGAATCACCGGCACCGACGGAATTGACAACCGTTCCCTGCGGCGCTTCACAGGCAAATATCTCATTGTGTTCACTTACCAGTACGGCACCTTCACCGGCCATCGACACCAGTACATTGGCAGCACCGGCTTCCTTCAGCTTCAGTGCATACGGTACAGCTTCTTCTCTTGTGTGCAGTTCAACATTGAATAAACCGCCGAGTTCATGGTTGTTCGGTTTGACGAGAAACGGCTGGCATGGGAGCACTCTGCTCAAAAGTTTTCCCGCCGCATCCACAACAATCTTGATCCCGCGTCCGGCCAGCAGATTCATGATGCGCTCATACATATCATCGGGGAGGGTAGACGGAATACTGCCGGAGATGACCAGGATATCATCCTTCTGCAGTTCATTCAGCTGCCTGAATAATTCATTTACGTTTTCTTCCGAGAGGTGAGGTCCCTGTCCGTTGATCTCGGTTTCCTCATCCGATTTCATCTTTACATTAATGCGGGAAAGACCCTCTGCTGCTTCGATAAAGCGTGCTGTGATCCCGCTTGTTTCAAGGCGGTGTCTGATTTCCTGTCCGGTGAACCCGGCCGTAAATCCGTATGCCGTGCTTGCATGACCGAGGCTGCGCAGGACGGTTGAGACATTGATGCCTTTGCCGCCGGCGAAGATTCTTTCATATGTTGTGCGGTTGATGGTGCCGGTCCGGAAACCGTTCACACGTATGATGTAATCAAGAGAAGGATTGAAAGTGACTGTACAGATCATACTGCCTCCTGTGCGGGGATACCCGGGATACAGGTGTATTATCGCATGCGGTCAGAGCAGAATCCAATATCCGGAATGTCAGTGAAATGGGGAAAATGACAATAAAGCGCCACTTGTTTGTGCAATATGACAGTGACGGGAAGAAGCCGGATTTTCTATAATGAAAACAGAGATAAGAACATTTATCCATATCATTTCAGAACAGCACAAACTTGTTTTATTTGTCCGGCATTCTGCGGTATACCGGAATGCTGAGAGTTGAACTCTATGCGTATATTAGACAAAGGAGGAACCTTTATGCGCTTTACCAACACATTTTCACCCTACAGAATCGGCAGCCTCGAAGTAAAGAACAGACTCATTATGCCGGCCATGGACTCCGGTGTATTTGACCAGAAGGGGTTTGTCATTCAGCCAACACTTGATTATTACGGAGCACGTGCAGCCGGCGGATTCGGCCTGATCATTATCGAAATCACCGCTGTAGAGCCGACCGGTGTCGGTATGCCGTGCGAACCTGCCGGATGGACGGATGAATGCATTCCGGGTATGACAAAGCTTGCCGGTGTCATCCATGAAAACGGCGCAAAGACAATTGTTCAGCTCCACCATGCCGGACGTGAAACCGTTTCCCTGATGGCAGGAAAGGTCGTAGCACCTTCTTCCGTACCGTGCCCGACAAACCGTGAAACACCGCATGAATTCACAACCCAGGAAGTCTATGACCTGATTCAGCACTATGTTGATGCGGCTGTGAGAATGCAGAAGGCCGGATTTGACGGTGTTGAAATCCATGCTTCCCACGGTTATATGGGCGGTCAGTTCCTGTCACCACGCTCCAACAAGCGTGTTGATGAATTCGGCGGCGGTCTGGAAGGCCGTGCATACTTCATGAAGCTTGTCTGCGAAGGCATCAAGAAAGCCTGCGGAGAAGACTTCGTTGTAACTGCACGTCTGTCTTCCAAAGAGAACAGAATCGGCGGTCTGGAAATGGAAGAAACCGTTGTCTACGCCGCAATGCTTGAAGAATACGGCTATGATGCACTGCACATTTCCGCAGGCACCTATGAGACCTGGGAAACCATCGTTCCGCCGACCGCATGGCAGTCCGGATGGAACCTCGGCAGCTCCAGACGTATTAAGGAAGCAGTCGACATTCCGGTATTCTCCGTCGGTCTGTTCCACGATCCGTTCACGATTGAAACAGCAATCAGACGCGGTGACTGCGACGCTGTATCCCTCGGCCGTCAGTCCATTGCCGATCCGGCCTTCCCGAACAAGGTTGTCGGCGGTGCCATCGAGGATATCATCCCGTGTATCGGCTGCACGCAGAGATGCATGGAATTCAACTATCCTGAGAACCTGATGCCGGGTGACTGGGGTGTCGGCTGTATGTATAATCCGCAGTCGAGCCACAGAGCAGACAGAATGCTGACAAAGACAGACGAACCGAAGAAGGTCGTTGTTGTCGGTGCCGGTCCTGCCGGTATGACAGCTGCCTGGATGAGCGCATTCCGCGGCCATGATGTCACACTGCTTGAGAAGAACGACAAGCTGCAGGCAGGCGGCCAGCTGAGAATCGGTGCATATCCGCCGTTCAAACAGCCGCTGACCCGTGAGATCCGTTATATGCTCCATATGTGCGAGAAGAACGGTGTGGATATCCGCTGGAACTGTGAAGCAACACCGGAAGTCATCAAGGAACTGAAACCGGATGTACTCGTTGTCGCAACCGGTGCGAAACCTTCCGTACCTCCGATCAAGGGTCTGCATGAAACAGGCGTTGTTCTTGCCAATGATGTATTGCTCGGAACACCCGTTCTGCAGAAGAGCTGCCTGATCATCGGCGGCGGGGAAGTTGGTGCGGAAACAGCTGAATTCGCTACGGATTACTGCACACGTGTTGCGATTGTAGAGATGCTGCCGGAAATCGTACCGACCCTCTATCTGACGGTCAGAAACGCTATGCTTGACCGTATCAAGAAGGAAGAAATCGAAGTTTACACCAGCACCAAGGTCAAGGAGTTCATCCCGGGCGGTGTCATTGCTGAGAAAGACGGCAAGGAAATCACTCTTGACGGCTTCGATACTGTAATTCTCGCGCTCGGTTCCAAACCGTATGTTCCGTTTGAAACAGAAGGTCTTGCAGATAAGGTCTGCGTGATCGGTGACGCAGATGCTGTCAAGGATGCGAAGTGGGCAATCTATGCCGGCTACCGCACCGCAATGGGAATCTAGTCATGGCAGTATCGGAAGTACTGGAAAAATATGTTGCCGCTCTGAATTCGGGCAATGCCGACCAGGTCGCTGAACTGTACGCGGAGGAGTGCTCCTTTGTGGACGGCGGCGCCAGACCGTTCGGTTTCCCGGATGTTGTGGCCAGCGGTAAAAACGGTGTGCGTGAAGCATTCGCCGGTGTCTTCCAGACATACAAGGTCGAAGCGAAGATCGTAAAGCTGAACCCGAATTCCATGGAATACGATGTAGAGCTTGCCGGTCTGCATATCCCGTGCATCGGTGCAGCAACCTGCGGTGAAGACGGAAAGATAACCGAATATATTGTCCGTCCCCGCTGATCTCTAAGTGAAAACCGGTTCAGGCATATTGCCCGGACCGGTTTTTTCGTTGTCTCATACTATATTTGCGGCAGTGCTGCGGCGGTATTGTGAAGGCGTCATGCTGTAGCGTTTGCGGAAGGCCCGGATGAAGTTCTCGGTATTGACATAGCCGACCTGGTAACCGACTTCGGAAACCGGAAGGGTTGTGGATTTCAGCAGGGAAACGGCATGTTTCATACGGGCATCCGCAAGGATATCCGAGAATGTTCTGCCGGTCATCTCATGGATAAAGCGGGAGGTATACTCCGGGGTGTAATGATAATGTGCGGCAACTTTCTGCAGGGTGATGTCCGTGTGGTTCTCCTGGATGAAAGTGATGAGCTCGTAGGCAATCATGTTGCTGCGGTCACTGCTTTCAGCACTTTCCGCCGTATGCTCGTAATACCGCAGAAGCTTGGCAAAGAACAGCGAGAACAGTGCCGTGAGAACCGCATCGTATTCCTGATACTTGTTGATGCTTTCCAGCATCATCTGCAGCAGCAGATTCTTCAGCTCCTGATCATTGCCGGTATGGAAGAGCAGACTGTCATTGCCGCCCGCATAGCGCATGTTCTTCAGAAAGAATTCCGACAGGAGATTGTTTTTATAATAGGTCGGATTCCTGAATGTGTTCTCAATAACCTGCGACGAAAGAATCATTACAATGACGATGCTCTGGCTCTGTACGGAGATCTGATGTGAAACACCCGGCGGAATGATGCAGAAATCACCCATCTTCAGGGTTTTGCGGATCCCGTTGGTTTCATGTTCACAGGTTCCTTCATATACATAGAAGCCTTCAAAGTAGGTATGAAAGTGCTCAAATGCAGGTGAATAGCAGTTGTGCTTCTGAATGACCATACCTGCTTCGGATTCCGAGTAGAAGTATTCATCCTTCATGGAAGGCGGCATGGTTTCCTTGATTTCGGGAATGACGTAGTGTCTGCGCAGGCATTCGTCAACATCCAGATTCTGAATAAACTCTTTGAAAAGAACGGGATCGTTCTTTTTTTCCTGATAGCTGCGGTAGAAACATTCTGCCTCATTCAGGGTATACAGACTGTGCTGCAGTTCCACTTCATTCATATTCTGCCTCGTATGTTTCTTAAAATATATCAATCGGATAGATAAATTTTAATATACACAGCATATTTTATCAATGTAAGCGGTATCATCTGACAATTATTTGCGTTCGAAACATTGTTTAGTATGTACCTGTAGATAACAAAAGGGGTGAAGTATGAACAGCATCGTTGAAATCAGACAGATGTCAAAATGCTTCGGACCTACGGTTGCACTTGATTCCGTTGATATCAGTGCACGTCCCGGTGAGATCCTCGGACTCATCGGCGAGAACGGCTCCGGAAAATCAACCGCAACTTCAATTTACGCAGGCATGCAGTTATGCGACAGCGGTGAGATGTTCTTCAAGGGAAAACCCTGGAAACCGTCGTCCATGAATGATGCACTGCTGCACGGGGTTGGCATGATTGTTCAGGAGAACGGTACGGTTCCGGGTATTTCAGTGGCTGAAAACATCTTTCTCGGTGAGACCAAATCATTCATGAAGGGACCGTTTGTGGACCGGAGGCGTATGTGCTCTGAAGCACAGGACGCTCTGGATCGGATCGGTGCCGATCATATCAGGGCTGAGGCAGTGACCGCATCGCTGGACTTCCAGGACCGTAAGCTGATTGAGATAGCCCGGGTCATGGCAAAGGATCCTGACGTTCTGGTTGTGGATGAAACAACCACGGCGCTTTCCCAGAAGGGAAGGGAAATCATCTACAGGATCATGGAACAGATGAAACAGACCGGTAAAACCGTTATCTTCATCAGTCATGATCTCGATGAAATCATGGAGAAATGCGACCGTCTGACCGTATTGCGTGACGGCAAGATCATCCGCACGTTTGAAGCGGAGGAATTTGAAGAGAACGCAGTCAAGGCAGCCATGATCGGCAGAGAGCTGCAGGGCAGCTACTACCGGGATGATTATGACGGAAGTGTTCCGGATGAGGTGGTTCTGAGAGCGGAACATCTGAATCTCGGCAATGAACTGGTGGATCTCTCACTGGAGCTTCACCGGGGTGAAATCGTCGGTATCGGCGGTCTGTCCCACTGCGGTATGCATACACTCGGCAAAGTGCTCTTCGGAAACATCACACCGGCATCGGGCAGTGTAGAGGCGGAAGGCAAACCCGTACGCAATGAGGCAGAAGCGATGAAGCTGAATATCGGGTATGTTGCCAAGGACCGTGATACGGAATCACTTTGTCTTGAAGCAAGTATCCGCGACAACATTGCCATAGCAGGCCTTGACCGGATAGCCGTAAACAAACACTTCATTCTTCCTGCCAATGAAAAGAAGTATGTGCAGAAACAGGTTGATTCCCTGAGTATCAAGTGCCGTGATGCTGAACAGTATGTCAGTACATTGTCCGGCGGCAACAAACAGAAAGTTGCTTTCGGTAAATGGATCGGCCGTGACTCACAGATTCTGATTCTGGACTGTCCGACAAGAGGTGTAGACATCGGGGTCAAGCAGTCCATGTACCAGCTGATGAACCAGATGAAGCGTGAAGGGAAATCAATTGTTCTGATTTCTGAAGAGATGGCGGAACTGATCGGTATGTCGGACCGGATCCTGGTTATGAAGGACGGTTCGGTGAAAAAGGAACTGCACAGAAGCAGCACACTCTGTGAAGCAGATGTCATTGAATACATGATCTGAGGAGGCGGTATGGTGAAACTTAAGAAAAACGGAAGAATCACTTCCTCAGCACTGTTCAGTGCAGCACCGATCCTCGGTCTGATCCTGCTGGCAGCGGTGTTCCTGCTCATAGCACAGATCAAGGACGTCAATATTTCCTACAGTCTGAAGAATATCCTCAACCAGTCGATCATCACGATGGTGGTGGCGACCGGTGCAATCTACATATACACACTCGGCGCATTTGATATCTCACTCGGTGCATCCATGTGTGTCAGTGTTCTGGTCGGAGCCATGGCCTATAACCGGACAGGCAGCCTGATCGTCATGCTTGCGGTCTGTGTGGGCTGTGCCGTATGTATCTCGCTGATCAGTTCGGTGCTTGCCTCGGTCTTCAATCTGCCGGTATTTGTAACAACGATTGCGATGCTGTCACTGCTCAATGCCCTGGTTCTGGTGCTGATCAAAGTCAACGGAACGGGTGATGTGATCCAGGTGCCTGCGGATGCCGTCAGGGATATCAACACACCATGGTTCAAGCTGCTTGTACTGATCCTGTTTACGGCGCTCTGTGTGCTGACCTTCAACTACATGAAGCTCGGCAGACAGGAGAAGTTCCTCGGCGGCAATCCTCTGTGTGCGGAACTGACCGGTCTCAGTGCCAAGAAACTCTCCATCATCGGCTTTGCCATGGCGGGACTCGGTGTAGGACTGGGAGCGTTCCTGACGATCACCTATGCCCCGACGCTTTCCCGCAACACAGCAGCCAGTGTCGGTATGGACGTCATCATTGCGATTGTCTTCGGCGGTATGCCGATTTCCGGCGGTGCGCGGAGCAAGATCTGGTCGGCTATTATCGGAAGTCTGTCCATGACACTACTCTCACAGATCATGCTGATGCTGAATATGAATTCCGGTGTCAGTCAGATGGTCAAAGCGGTTATCTTCATAGCCGTTGTATATGTTTCCATGCTCAGCAGTAAAAAGAATATTTTACCCAGATAAAAAGGGAGGGATTGAAATGATGAAAACACTTAAGAAACTCTTTCTTCTGCAGCTGTCCGTTCTGATGGCAGTCTGTCTCACTGCCTGCTCCGGCGGTAAATCCGGCGGAAGCACCGAGGATCCCAGCGCCAAAACCGTAAAGATCGGTGTGCTGGTTTCCGATACAACAAGTGCCGAAGCGCTTGCGTTCCGTACGTACTACAAGGATTACATCCAGAGTGTGTACAATGTCGAATTCATGTATTCCGATGAACTGAAGGATGCGGCTGCCGAACAGAGCGCAATTGACAACTTCATTGCCAACAACTGCCAGGCAATCATCTCATTCGCTTCTGCTGACAGACCTGCACAGATTGAAAAGTGCGAAGCAGAAGGTGTGTACTATGCAGTAGCCACCGGTACACTGCCGGCAGACCAGTATGAAAAGTACAAGTCCTATGAACACTATGTAGGCGCCATCGGACCGGATCTGCCCACTGAGTATCAGGCCGGCTATGACATGGCAAAACACTATCTTGATGCAGGCTATACAAAGTTCGGTCTCTTCACAGGCGCTTCCGTATACTTCACGGAAATGCATATCTACAGAGCAGCAGGCATGCTGGCAGCCATGTGTGATGCAGGCGGCGGCAGCTATGCAGGCAAGACCGGTATGGATATCGTCGGACAGATCATGGCAGACGGCGGCAATGTGAATCCGGGCAAGATCGGCAACATTGAGATCAACGGTGTTGTTGCAGGTTATGACTTCGATGATGCATGGTTCGGCAAGCTCGCAGCAGTTGCGAATGATCCGAATGTGGAAGTACTGATGGCAGTCGGTTCCGGACAGACAGCGTTTGCAGGTTTCAAGCCGGAAGGCAAGAAACTCGGCGACATTGACTGCTATACCAAGGAATCCGTTGAACTGATGGAATCCGGTACACTGGATTATCTCGCCGGTAAGTTCTCCGCCTCCATCGGTCCGGCATTTGCGGCAACTCTGAGTGCTGTATACGGCAAGCCGATCAGAGACAAGGACGGCAATGCACTGGCTCTTGCCCAGGGTTACTGGGTCGCTACAAGTGCTGAAGATGCCAAGAAGTACTACGAAGTTGATTCCTCAACAACAAATCCTGCTTATACAAAGGATATGCTCGATACACTGATCGGCGCTTCCTACGATGATTTTGCAAAGTTTGTAAGTGCGTATTCCTTCGAAGAAATCAAGAAATAATCCTGCTGAGGTCCTGGTTATGAAATTGGAAAAGAAACTTGCCGGCACACTGGCGGTTCCTGTACTGGTGCTTGCTGTATGCATTCTGCTGAGTGTTATGAAAGGTGTTGTACTGTTCGACTCGGTTCTGAGCTGGACTACTTTCATCAGGGCCATGACCAATATCGTGCTGGTGACATTCGCACTGTCCATCAATCTGAATTCGGGAAGATTTGATTTCTCGATCGGTTCGGTTGCGCTTCTTTCAAGCATCATCAGTGCGATGCTGACAACACGGTTCGGACTGGGACCGGTAGGGATGCTGCTGATTTCCGTCATATCCGGAGGTGTCCTGGGTCTCATCTCAGGTGTGATCTACGTAAGCGTAAAACTTCCTCCGATCATTGTTTCCCTGGCAGTTGCACTGTTCTATGAAGGCATGGCATTCACGCTGACGGACGGTCACGGTGTATCCTTTGCCAACAATGCGGAACTGCTCGGCTTCGGTACGATTCCGAATTACCTGCTGATCATTGCGGCTGCACTGGCTTTCATGGTGATCGTGTTTGATCATACCCGCTTCGGTTATGAGTACAAAGCATTGCTGAGCGGCCAGAAGGTAGCAGTCAGCACGGGTATCCGGGAAATCCCGAATGCAGTGCTGTGCTATACGATTGCCGGGCTGCTGATGGGAGCGCAGGGATTTGTCTCCGCAACCAACAACGGTGCAATTACCATGGCGCTGAATTTCGGATCCATTTCACCGATGTTCATGGCCTTTCTTCCGATGTTTATCGGCGGTTTCATCGCCGGTATTCCAATGAAAAACTCGGTTATCTTCTGGGAGCACTTTCCACAGCCGTGATTTCATTGGTATATGTCAGACTGAATGTTCCTTCTTCCACGCAGCAGATCATATCCGCAGTACTGATGGTATTGTTCCTTATCTATCTGAACAATGAAGGAAAACTCAAAGGACTGCTGAAACACCGGCAGCCGTAATAGTCAGACAGACCGGGAATCAGCTGGATTCCCGGTCATTTTATTTCGGTATTTGCAGGAGGTTAAAGATGCAGAATACAGAATTTCTGAAAAAAGCTGAAGACAGCAAACCTATACTTTACACCGAAACCGTATGTATTCCCGGCCGTACAGAACCGATGAAGGATGGGGATGAAGCAGTCTTTGATTTCGGAAACCACTATGTCGGATATCCTGAAATCACTTTTGAAACAGTCGGTCATCATCCGGATGCGCCGCTGTACTTTGAAGTGCAGTTTGCGGAAATCGCCGAAGAACTGGATCAGGATACGGATTCCTATAACGGCTGGATATCAAGAAGCTGGATCCAGAAAGAAGCTGTTCACATGGACGTGCTTCCCGGCACATACAGGTTTGAACGCAGATATGCATTCCGGTATGTGCGGATCAGAATCCTCAGTGTCTCCGGAAACTACTCGGTTGTTGTCAAAGAGCTGAAGGCAGACACCGTAACAAGTGCGGATGATGCGGCTTTGGTGAAGGTGCCGTTTACGGGCAAAGACAAACGACTGGATGAAGTATCCGTGCGGACACTGCGCTCATGCATGCAGGATGTCTTTGAGGACGGACCCAAAAGAGACCGCCGGCTATGGCTCGGTGATCTGCGTCTGGAAGCCCTGGCAGACTATGAGACATACAGAAACTACGGTCTGGTGAAAAGATGTCTGTATCTGTTTGCGGGCAGCACGCTGGCAGATGGCAGGCTGGCCAACAACATGTTCATGGCACCTGAAGTGGAGTGCGATGATCAGACGATGTTTGACTATACACTGTTCTTCATCAATACGCTCTGGGACTACTGGTCACATTCACGTGACACGGCAACCCTCAGAGACCTGGAACCTGTATGCATGCGGCAGTATGAACTGCTGAAGGAATGCTTTGATGAAGATGATCTGCTGGATATGAATAAAGCCGGAAACGTATTCATTGACTGGAATTTCCAGCTGGATAAACAGGCATCCGGACAGGCAGTATATATTTATGCACTGAAGGATCTTGTGAAGATCCGCAGCGAACTCGGCAAAGACACCGATGAGCTGATCCGTGAAATTGAACGCAAAACTGAAGCCGCAAAGTCTCTCTATGATGCGGAGAAAGGTGTCTTCATCAGCGGTCCCGGAAAGCAGATCTCGCTTGCTTCACAGGTCTGGATGGTGCTTGCCGGTGTAACCAATCAGGAAACCGGACAGGCAGTTATGGAGAATGCTCTGCAGCAGAACGCGGTAGGCATGAACAGTCCGTATGCATATCATCACTATATACAGGCACTGATTGAAACCGGGCAGAAAGACAAAGCATACCGGGAAATGCATGTGTACTGGGGCGGCATGATTGAAAGGGGAACAGATACCTTCTGGGAACTGTACAATCCGGCAGATCCGTCTTCCTCACCGTACGGCGGCATTGTCGTCCACAGTTTCTGTCATGCATGGAGCTGCACCCCGGCATATTTCCTCCGGAAGTATTTCAGACCGCAGGAGAATCAGTAAAGGAGCCTTACGGCTCCTTTTAGCTGCTATGCATTTGCGTTCTGTTTTCTGCGTTTCCAGAAGAAGTATGAGACCATCATCACGAATGTCATCATCCAGCCGACCGGATAACCGAAACCGATCGCAGCCGGTGTATTGGAGATGAAGTGCGCCATGATGTACAGGTAGATCTGTCTGATGGCAACAAATCCCGTCAGCATAATTACCATCGGTCCCTTGGAATCGCCGCTTCCGCGCATTGCCCCGGCCAGTACATGGTTGACGCAGTTGAACATCAGGAAGAATACGTTGGTGCGCAGGAAGGTGACACCGAACTGGATGACAGCTTCATCCTGGGTGAACAGGTGCAGGGCAGGAGCAGCGAACAGCCAGATCAGGCAGGCAACCACAAAGGTGATCACTTCCGTCAGGATAATCGTTGTCCTGGTTCCTTCATCGGCACGCTTCAGTTTGCCGGCACCGATATTCTGGCTGACAAAGGTTGTGGCAGCCATGGCCATGCTCTGCATCGGCAGCATAATAAACATATCGATCTTGTTGTAGCAGCTCCAGCCGGCCATGACACCGGAACCGAAGTAGTTGATATAGGACTGCACAAAGATATTGGAGAAGGCTGTGATGACCTGCTGTACGGCAGCCGGCAGACCGACCGCAAACACCCGCTTCAGGATATCGAAGTCAACCTTCATATCACTCCAGGTAAACCTGTATACGTCCTGGGTTCCGGTCAAAAGTAGCAGGATCAGCGCTGCCGAGATGAACTGGGCAATGATGGTGGCCAGGGCAACACCGGCAATACCCAGACGGAACACGATTACGAAGACAAGGTCGAGTATAATGTTCAGCACACTTGTCAGGATCAGGAAATACAGAGGTCTTGTGGTATCACCGACCGAACGCAGGATACCGCTGCCGATGTTGTAGATCAACAGACCCGAGATACCGGCAAAGTAAATACGCAGGTAGGTGACCGCTTCCGGGAAGACATCTTCCGGTGTGGACATGAACCTTAGCATCGGCCGTACTCCGAGTACACTGATGATCGTGAAGATAACACAGAGAATGAAGGATGATGTCAGTACGGTTTCAATGGCATCATGCAGTTTCTTCATATTGCGGCTGCCGAAGAGATTGCCTACCACAACACTGGCACCGATCGAGAATCCGTTGAAGAAGAATACGAAGAGATTCACGATCATGGTGGTGGAGCCGACAGCGGCCAGGGCCTGGGTGCCGACAAAGTTGCCGACAACGATGGAGTCCACGGTGTTGTACAGCATCTGGAAAACATTGCCGAGCATCAGCGGCAGTGAGAAGAGCAGAACCTGTTTGGCTATGTTTCCCTCGGTGAGATCACGGCTGGTTGTCTTTGCTTTAGTGCTCATATACGACTGTTACCTCTGTTTAAATGCTTACTGTATGTTACGGACGTGAGAAAGGTCCCGAAGACCGCAGTACATCATAGCAGGAGTGCGCAGAGAAAGAAAGCGATAAGAACGCTGAATTGTAACGGTTTCCGGTGTATTGCCGGCACCATAGTCTATAATTATGAGCGGGAAGGAAATACAACAACTATGAAAAAGTCCTATTTTATTATGCTTGCGGGAATACTGCTCTGCAGTGCCTGCGGTGCGAAACAGGAAGCACCCGCTGCTGCTTCCATTGCGCCGGTGATCACGGCAGCCCCGCAGACCGCTGAACCTGCGGAACAGGAACGGAAACAGGCGGACTATTTCAGCCGGGGAACCGTTGAAATCTTTGCCGGTGATTATATTCTGGACGCACCTTCCGCGTGGCAGCTGAACAACGGCTTCATGTTTGCGGAGAATGATCCGGAAAACAATGCCTTTGCGGTTATGGACATGACCACCCATTCCGAGAGCGAACCGTTCACGGATGAAGAGCTTGTATCCCTGCGGCAGGAGTATATTGACAGTCTGATGGAGTCGGAACAGCTCGTTGATCCGACCCTTGAAAAACAGGATACCGTGACCATCAACGATGTCACCGTCAACAGAGCCTGGATCAAAGCAGGTCTTAAGAACGGGGAAGAGAGCATACCCGGCATTTACAATGTGGCATGGTTCCTGGATCCGGCAACGCATACACCGATCACGCTGTATATGTTTGTCTCCAATGAAAGCACGTTCCTGTATGACAATGACTTTGAGGCGGTTCTGAATACGATCGGTCTCAAACGGAAAGAGGCGCTCTCGATTGAAGACTTCACCGAAGCAGTGCGCCAGCAGCTTCCCCGTGAAGAGGGCACCGAATACAACGTCTATGCCCGTGACAATGAAGTCATCATCAGAGTGCTCAAAAAGGGCATGGCCGCCCATGCGCAGAAGGTCAGTGAAAACGGTGAGGATGAAGAATGGCGGGCAATGCGGGAGACCATGCGCGGATACAGCCAGACCTGCCGCAGCAGCCTGGACCAGTACAATTTCGCAGACTATGCATGCACGGTGTATGTAGTGAACGAAGAGAATACCGAGGAATACTTCCTGCGTTTCACGGACGGTGAAGAAGTGGAAGATTAACAGAGTACACAGTGATTTTGGCAGAACAGTGATATGGTGTATGATGATAGCAGAGAAATGCTTCACACACATCATTCACTGTTTTTTTGCATTTGGGAGGAATAATCCATGAGCTACATGCGTATGAACTTTACCTCACAGGCGCTTTCAGCCTGTGTGGATGTTTCCATTGTCATGCCTACCGGAAGGTTTTCGTACTTTCCGCCCGATCAGCCCCGCCACCATATCATGCCGGGTAAGAAAATGAAGCCGCAGTATCAGGCCGGCATGAAGTTTCAGACTGTCTATGTCATTCAGGCAGGCATGGGGGATGACAGCTATCTGATGCGCACCACCAACCTTGAACGCTATGCCGAGGAGAACTGCGTCATGCTGGTCATTCCGTCCATTTCGAACAGCTTCGGTGTGGATACGGCATACGGGGTTGAGTATTCCGCGTTTATTACTGATGAGCTGCCGGTCATCATCCAGACGTTGTTTGCTTCATCCGGAAAACGGGAAGACAACTTCATCATGGGCTGTGCAGCAGGCGGCAATGCGGCTGTATACAATGCCGTGCGCCATCCCGAAAAGTATCTGGCCTGTGCGGATCTTTCAGGAGGCATCGGGGTCAGCTTTGATCTCGACAAGATGAAAGCCTCCAAGAAGATGACACACTTTGCGCTTGCCGTTTCAACCTTCCCCGAGGAACTGGACGGGACGACGTTTGATCTTGCGGACATGACCCGCAAGCATATCGCAGCAGGCACCGAGCTTCCGCAGATGTTCTTTATCAGAGGTTCGGAAGAGGGCAGAATCGGTGAAGCGGTTGACAAAGATGCAGAGATTGCGGCGTCCCTGGGATATACGGTTTTCTATGACAATGTACAGGGCGGTATGCACAACGCAGCTTTCTGGGATGCCCAGTTTGAAAGACTGCTCGGAGAATTGCTGCCGTTAAAGAGAGAGCCGGTCATGCCGGAGTAAGGAGAAACCTATGACAGTATATGGAAAGACAGGCTGTGCGCTGCGGTTTGCGGAAACCGAATCCGGAAAAGTGCGCGGTACGGCTGCCGACAATCCCCGCTTTACCGTATTCAAGGGCATACCGTATGCAGCCCCTCCGGTAGGAGATCTGCGCTGGCGGGCTCCTCAGCCGGCCAAACCATGGGATGGTGTGCGTGACTGCGTGGAATTCGGGAATATACCGGTGCAGTTCGGTTTCCCGATGAAGGAAGATGAAAAACAGGCAGCCGGCGAAATGAGCGAAGACTGTCTGTATCTGAATGTATGGACACCTGCAGAACATGCCGGAGATGATCTTCCGGTGATCTTCTGGACATACGGCGGTGCGTTTGTCGGCGGATATTCCAACCGGCCTGCCTACAACGGTGAAGCCTTCTGCCGCCGGGGTGTAGTCTTTGTGTCCTACAATTACCGGGCAGGTGCGCTCGGTCTTATGGCCCATCCGGAACTGACGGCGGAGACACAGGCGGAATTCGGTGAACATTCCGGCAGCGGCAACTATTATTTCATGGACCAGATTGCGGCTCTGAAGTGGGTGCGCAGAAACATCCGTGCTTTCGGCGGAGATCCTGACAGAATCACCGTGATGGGACATTCATCCGGTGCCGTCGGTACTGCGGCTCTTTGTGCAACCCCGCTGACCAAAGGGGATATTGCCGGCGCTTCCATTCTGAGCGGTGTGCTGGCCAGGGACTTTGACGGTCCGGGTGAAATGTTCATACCGCTTGCGGAAGCAGAGAAAAGAGGTCTCGAGTATATGGAAGTGCTCGGGGTGTCTTCTTTGAAAGAGATGCGTGAACTGCCGGTATCCGCTCTGCAGGAAGCCTTCCGGAAAACCCCGAGAGGGATGTTCCAGTTCTGCGGAACCATTGACGGCAGAGTCTTCCCCGACAACATCACGCATATGTACCACCGCGGTGAAAACCACGATATTCCGTATATGTTCGGTTCAGCCATGGATGAGGAAACCCATCTCTCTGCCCACGGCGGCAAGTCCTTCATGCTGACAAGAGAGAAGCTGCCGGCCTATGCGAAGAACTTCGGTGACAAGGCAGATGATTTCCTCGCCTTTGCGGAAACACTTACGGATGAAGAACTGGCGCAGGGTATTCTGTACGGCACATCCATGCGTTCAAGACAGCAGGCCGTCAACCAGCTCAGGCTGGGCCGTAAACCGGCATACCTGCATGTATTTGCAAGACGTCTGCCCGGTGACAATGCGGGAGCCTGCCACGGTGCGGATCTGCCGTATATCTTCGGCACCCTGCAGAATGACTGGCGGCCGTACGGCGGTGCGGATTACGAACTGAGCAGGATCCTGACGGATTACTGGGCGAACTTTGCAAAGACCGGTGATCCCAACGGTGAAGGTCTGCCGCGCTGGACACCGTTTACGGAAGACAGTGATCTCAGTCTGATCATTGATACGGTTCCGTACATGGCAAGAAAAGAGCTGACAAAGCTGCAGTTATACAAGATCGATTATCTGACTTCCACGGATGAGGTGGATTCCTTCATCTGACCGGAAGTGCGTGCATAACATAGAAGACAGTGTTAGAGTACAGTTACGGAAAGCAGGTGGCATATGCTCGAACGGAAAGGTTTTGACAAGTGGGCAGACAGGTATGACAGGGATGTCGGTCTGAGTGATATCAGAAACAGCTATCCGTTTGCGGGTTATGGTAAAGTGCTTGATGCGGTGGAGAAACTGGTGGAAGAGAAAGGCTGCCGGGATGTGCTGGATCTCGGGTTCGGAACCGGGGAACTGACTGCCCGGCTGTATGACAAGGGCTGTACGGTTGCCGGCCAGGACTTCTCACCGGAAATGGTAAAGACAGCACAGGCAAAGATGCCGGATGCACTGCTTGTGTGCGGTGATATTGCCAAAGGTCTGGCCTCATCCCTGCAGCAGAAAACATATGATGCCGTGATCATGACATACTTTATCCATCATCTCAGTGATGTGCGCAAGCATGAACTGCTGAAAGATCTGCAGGGTCGTCTGAATGAGGGCGGTATGATCATCATCGGTGATGTTGCGTTTGAAACAAGACAGGATCTTGAGGACTGCCGCACATTTGAGGGCGGGGCCTGGGATGATGAAGAAGTATATATCGCTGCGGATGAGCTGAAGCAGGTCTTCCCGGATCTTGTCTTTACGAAGATGTCCTACTGCGCAGGTCTTATTACAATCGGAAAATAAAAGAATAACGTACAGAGTGATATCTGTACGTTATTTCGCTAATGATTATTCGTCTTTATGGAAGTCTTCTTTGCCGACCTGGCAGACAGGGCATGTCCAGTCTGCAGGAAGATCTTCAAATGGTGTTCCCGGTTCAATGTTGTTGTCGGGATCGCCGAGTTCGGGATCGTATACGTAACCGCATACGCCGCATACATACTTGTCCATATATATTCTCCTTTCCGTCTCTTTCGAGAGATGTTTTTTTCATTATAACGAACAGAGCACCGTGCAGGCAATGCGTTTATACAGGTATAATAAGTACATTGAGGTGGACCCTATGATAGACCATTATAATGCGTTTATTTCATACAGACATGTGCCCCGTGACATCAGTGTGGCGGAGGAAGTGCAGCGGCAGCTGGAGCGTTTTCCGATTCCTGCAGCCATCCGCAAAAGCACCGGCATCTCCAAAATCGAACGTATCTTCCGTGACAAGGACGAACTGCCGATCAGCGCCAACCTGAGTGATGATATTGATTATGCCCTGAAGCACAGTGATTTTCTGATTGTCATCTGTTCACCGGCCGTGCTGGAAAGCCGCTGGGTGGAGCGTGAAATCGAGCTGTTCCTGGAAACCCATACAGAGCAGCAGGTGCTGACGGTTCTCTCGGAGGGTGATCCTTCCGAAGCGATACCTCCCAGGCTTCTGCAGAGAAGGGAAACGGTTACCCTGGAAGACGGATCGAAGCAGGAAGTCATGGTGCAGGCAGAACCGCTCTCCTGTGACTACAGACTGCCGTTCCGTGAGGCCAGAAAGAAGGAACTTCCGCGTCTGGCAGCGGTTATGCTTGGCTGTTCGTATGATGAGCTGGTCAACCGGGCAAGACAGTACCGCAACCGCAGGATTGCAGCCCTGGCATCGGTGCTGTTTGTTGCCGGAGCGGCGGCTGTCGGCTGGCTGCTCTACAGCAATGCGCGCATCAGCGAAAACCTGCGGCAGGCCTACATCAACCAGTCGCATTATCTCGCCTCCGAATCGATGAAAGCACTGGACGATCAGGACCGTATTCTGGCCGCCCAGCTGGCCCTGGCAGCTCTGCCGAAAGAAGGTGAGGACAGACCGGTTATAGCCGAGGCGGAATTTGCCCTTGGTACTGCTGTAGGGGCCTTTACCACGCCGGGATCCACCGAATTCAGTGCCGTGCGCCGGTACGAGAACGGTACAGATATCCGGGATTTCATAGTCAGTCCCGACCGCAGTACGATTGCGCAGTTTGACGCGGATTATAAGCTGTCCGTAATTGATATCGCCTCCGGTGATGTGCTCGGCACAAAGCAGTTTGATAATGAAATCAAGCTGCTGAAGGTATATGACAAAGGTGTGCTGATCGACGGCACGAATTATACCGCCATGCTTGACTGGCAAAATGCGCAGCCGGTCTGGGAAAACAAAACAGATCATTTTACATGGAATCTGACGCTGTCCCAGGATACCGATCAGTACATTGCCTGCAACCGGACAGATGTATATGCCGTGGACTGCCTTACGGGTAAGGAAATCTGGTCGCTGCCGCTTCCGGAAATAGAGGAGAAATACGAACCGGAAATAGCCATGCTGTACAGCGGCGGCAAGGCAGCCGTGATGGCTGAGGATTCGGAACATTTCCTTTCAAGGAAACAGATTATGTACCTGTCAGAGGATCCCGCTGAACGCACGTATGTGAAGCTGCCTTTTGATTTCTACGATGTTCTGCATGTCTGTGAAAACAGTGACGGGAATCTGGTCGTAACCGACCGTCTGGCCGGCGAGGATGAGACCAGCGGTCTCTTTGAAGCAATGTTCCTGTATGAAAGCTTCATGCGCTTCCGCTGTTTTGATCTGACGACAGGGGAAACCCTGTGGGATATCCGGGTGCCGTATACACTGTACGGGTATGAGGATGTGCGCCGGCAGGTCTATAAGGATGCGGAAGGTGTGCAGCACAACGGGCTTGTCTGTACGGAAGCGAATGTGCAGGCAGTTGTGGACATAGATGCAGGGGTGCTGTTCAAACGGGTGGAGTGGCCCGGGGAAGTCGTGAATATCTATTCGTGTGATGAAAGAATGTTCCATTCGCTGCTTGCGGACGGCCGCATCGCCATGCTGTATTTCTACGAGGATATGTCTGCCTGCCGGAAATACTTCACGGATGATCTTCTCAAAGGACATCTCTGTGCAAACAAAGAGAGCGGTGACACCGGTATGCTTGTTCTGCCGGATGGTGAAAACTATCTGGTCAGGTATCAGATGGATATGTATGATACGGACTATCATGAGTTTCCGGACATTGAATTGGGATCCACGCCGAATGCCATCGTTGAGGGGGATACGGCAGTATTTTTCGGCAGTGTGCCGGGAGAAGATACGGTCCGCATAATCGTTTATGATCTGGTGCAGGAGAAAGTCCGGTTTACATATGATCTGCCGGATCATTCCCATTACGGGATTGAAACAATGGCACTGACCCCGGACCGCCGGCACGCTTACATTTTTGATGATCAGTATTCCAGCTCCGAAGCAGTGGTGGTGGGACTGCAGGAAGAAAGCGTGGAAACATTTGCAATCAAGCCGGCAAAAAACGATATAAACTGGCAGATGTATGACCTCTCTGCATCGGGAACCGTGAGCTGGCTGGGACTGCGGGACAGACACTTTGTATACGGTAAATGGCAGTACGGCGGGGAAGCACAGGAACGCGTATACGGGGAAACCGGCATGTATCCGCAGAAGCTGCATGTCTCTCCGGCAGGTACCGAGGCACTGGTTGTGCTGCAGGTTACCGGAAGGGACGCACCTGAATCAAGACTGATGAACCTTGAAGACGGCACAACCGTTAAACTGCGGAATATCACCGATAAAGATGATTACTGGACGGCCTGGAGTGCAGACAGCACCATGGCGGCAGTCAGCGGCGAGGGCTTTATCCGTATATATGACAAACAGGGCAGACAGCTGACAGAGATTGAAACGGATACCCAGCATCTCTGTGATATGGAATTCATGGACGGCGCTCTGTATGCGGCATACAGCGACGGCAGACTGATCCGCTGGTCACTGAGCGGTGAAAAGGAAAGACAGTATGATTTCTGGATCTACACCAACACGCGGAAACAGGATTTTGATTGGACCCGTGAGGGGAATACGCTGTATCTCGGGGCGGGCAGACTGATGAACATTCTGCAGCTTGACCAGAACCAGAGCAGTCTGTATATAACGGAAGCACTGGCTATGGACTATGCAGGACGCCGGGTGATTGTTTACCGGTCAGACAGCGTGGGAGGAACGAGCGGCTATAAGGCCGGCTGTTTCCCGCTGTATACGACAGAGGAACTGATTGCCAAAGGACAGGCACTGACCGCAGGCACAACCATGAGTGATCAGCAGAAACAGACATACGGACTGGATTAAATAACAAACACAGGTAGTATAATTTGGCTGTATAAAGGAAAGAGGACAGGGGAAATGAAAATATCACTTGAGCATCTGACCAAGAAGTTTCCTAACCGGAACCGGAAGGAAGGCGGTTTTGTCACCGCGGTCAATGATTTTGATTTTGTGATTCCCGACGGCAAGCTTGTGGGTCTGCTGGGACCTTCGGGCTGCGGCAAAAGCACTATGCTGAATATGATCTGCGGACTGGAGAAACCGACCTCTGGCAGAATCTATTTCGGGGAAGACGATGTGACGGATCTGCCGCCGGAGAACCGCGGTGTTGGCATGGTCTTTCAGAGCTATGCACTGTATCCGCATCTGACCGTGCGTCAGAACATCATGTTCCCGCTTGAGAATCTGAAGGGAAAGGACAAACTGACCAAAGCCGAGATGGAGGAGAAAGTCCTCGAAGCCGCAAGACTTGTGCAGATCGAACGGCTGATGGAAAGACGTCCCAGCGAGATGTCCGGCGGACAGCAGCAGCGTGTAGCCATTGCCAGAGCCCTGGTCAAGAAACCGAAGGTGCTTCTGCTTGATGAACCGCTGTCCAACCTGGACGCAAGACTCCGCCTGCAGACCCGTGAAGAGATCCGCAGAATCCAGCGTGAGACGCAGATCACCACCGTCTTTGTCACCCATGACCAGGAGGAGGCCATGTCCATCTCGGATATGATCGTGGTCATGGAAGCGGGTGTTCTGCAGCAGATCGGCAAACCGCAGGAAGTATACGATGATCCCGTGAATCTGTTTGTGGCCAAGTTCCTCGGCACCCCGGCCATCAATGTCTTTGAGGGTGAGATCAGAAACGGAATGCTCTGCATCGGGGATGAAGCAGTGCTGAAAACCAATCTCAGGGAAGACCGCAGGGTCTGGACCGGTATCCGTCCGGAAGGCTTTATCCTGCAGGAAGACGGTCCGTTCTCCTGTGAGATGATCCGCATGGAAGTCATGGGCAGGGACACCAGTGTTGTCTGCCGCCATCCGCTGTGTGAAGCAGAAACCGTACGTGCCATTGTACCGACGGAAAGCAAAGTGGATGATGATGCGGAGAGAGTCAGATTTGCCCTGAAGCCGTTCAAGGTGGAGCTGTTTGACTGGGACACCAGAAAACGGATCCGGTTTGAAACGGAGGAATGAGCTATGAGTGAGAATAACCGGAAGGCCTGGCTGTATCTTCTGCCGGCAATCCTGTTCCTCGGCGTATTCATGGTTTATCCGCTTCTTGATGTACTGGTGTATTCGCTTGAGGAAGGATACAACTTTGCTTCACAGACATACCGCGGTGTCGGTCTGTTCAACTTCTCCTATGTTCTGCATGACCCGTATTTCATGCAGGCAGTCAAAAATACATTCATACTCGTCATCTTCACCGTACCGGTATCCACGGGACTGGCGCTGCTCATTGCCCTTGGTCTTAATTCCATACCGCGGCTGAAGGACTTCTTCCAGACGGTCTTCTTCCTGCCGTATGTGACCAATACACTGGCAGTAGGTCTTGTCTTCATGATCCTGTTCAAGAAGACACCGTACTCAGACGGCTTTGTCAATCTGCTCATAGAGATGCTGGGCGGTCAGCCGGTGGACTTTATCGAAGGTCCGTACTGGGCAAAGATGACAGTTATGAGCTTCTATACGATCTGGATCGTGCTTCCGTTCAAGATCCTGATTCTGACAAGTGCGCTTGCCTCGGTGGATCAGAATCTGTACAAGGCAGCCAAGGTGGACGGCACTTCACCGTTCCGCATCTTCCGGAAGATCACACTGCCGATGATTTCACCGATGATTTTCTATCTGGTTATCACCGGCTTTATCGGCGCGTTCAAAGCATACAGCGATGTCGTTGCCATATTCGGCACCAACCTCAACGCTGCCGGCATGAATACGATTGTCGGTTATGTCTATGACATGCTGTACGGAGACAGCGGCGGTTATCCGTCCTACGCTTCCGCAGCAGCCCTGATCCTGTTTGCCATCGTTCTGACCATTACATGCATCAACCTGCTGGTTTCCCGGAAGAAAGTCTACCATGCGTGAGGTGAGTGCTATGTCGGAAAGAAACGAGTTTGAAAGAATAGAGAGGAGTGCCCGCACCCGCCGGCATGTCCGCTTAACAATTACGTATATTCTGCTGGGGATCTGGGCACTGGTTGTCCTGTTCCCGTTCTACTGGATGGTGCTGACCTCCGTTAAGGAATACGGTGCCTACAATGCGGAATTCTACCCGAAGCTGTATACGCTTGCCCCGACCCTGGCCAATTACCGTGAAGCATTTACGGCAGTGGATCTCGGCCGGTACTTTGTCAACACACTGATCTTTACACTGCTGACCAGCGGACTCATGCTGGTGGTGACGGTGCTGGCGGCATTTGCATTCTCCCGGCTTGAATTCCGCGGCAAGAATCTGCTGTTCACACTGTTCCTGGCATTGATGATGATTCCGTATGAACTGGTCATCATCACCAACTTCGTGACGATCACGGGTCTCGGTCTGCGCAATACCTTTGCCGGACTGATCCTGCCTTCGGTTACCTCTGTCTTCTACATTTACCTGCTGAAGGAAAACTTCGAGCTGATCCCGGATGAGCTGTATAAAGCAGCCAAGGTGGACGGCACCAGCGACCTCAAGTATCTGCTGAAGGTCATGATTCCGATCACCCGGCCTACCATTGTTACAGTCATGATCCTGAAGGTCATTGAATGCTGGAACAGCTATGTATGGCCGCGCCTGATCACCGACAGTCCGAAGTACTTCCTGGTATCCAACGGTATTCAGGAAATCCGTGAGAACGGCTTCGGCAGAGACAACATACCTGCCATGATGGCTGCGGTTGTCGTGATCTCCGTACCGCTGATCATTCTCTTCCTGGTCTTCCACAAAAAGATCATGGAAGGCGTATCGAGAGGAGGCACCAAGGGATGAAACTCAGAAAGATACTGCTGTGTCTGCTTCTGTGTGCAGGGGTGATCCTGCCGGGAAGCGGATGCCACGGTTCAAGAGGCCTGGATGCCTTTGTGCTTCCGGAACAGTTTGATGAGAGCAGGGAATATGAACTCATGTTCTGGGCCAAGAATGATACCAACAAGACCCAGGTCAATATTTACGAGAATGCCATTGCGGAATTCGAAAAGCTGTATCCGAACATTCACATCAATGTGCGCTTCTACACGGATTACGGCAAAATCTACAACGATGTCATTACCAATATTGCCACCCAGACAACCCCGAATATATGCATTACCTATCCCGACCATATCGCCACATATATGACCGGCGACAATGTGGTTGTTCCTTTGGATGATCTGTTTGCGGATGAGCAGTACGGACTGGGCGGCAGTGCCCTGCGTTTCGATGGTCCTGCCCAGGATGAAGTCGTGCCGCAGTTCCTGCAGGAATGTCAGATCGGCGGTGTCCATTATGCGCTTCCGTACATGCGTTCCACCGAGGCTCTGTATATCAATAAGACTTATGTAGAAAAGCTCGGCTATACGATCCCGGATGAGATTACCTGGGACTGGATCTTTGAGGTTGCGGACAAGGCTGCCGAGAAGGACAGTGACGGTACGTTTAAACTGAACGGACAGAAGGTTATGCTGCCGTTCATATACAAGTCCACGGACAACATGATGATCCAGATGCTGAAGCAGAAGAATGCGGGCTACTCGGATGCGGAAGGGAACATTGAGATCTTCAATGATACAACCACCGAAATGCTGCAGATGATTGCCGAACATACCGGCACCGGCGGTTTCTCCACATTCAAGATTTCCGGATATCCGGCCAACTTCCTGAATGCAGGACAGTGCATCTTTGCGGTTGACTCCACAGCCGGTTCCACCTGGATGGGCAGTGATGCACCGCTGGTGGATATCCCGGAAGAAAAGATCGTTCAGTTTGAAACGGAAGTGCGCATGGTGCCGCAGTTTGATCCTGCCCATCCGCAGATGATCTCCCAGGGACCTTCCGTCTGTATCTTCAACAAGCGTGATCCGCAGGAAGTGCTCGCAGCCTGGCTGTTTACACAGTATCTTCTTACAGATGATGTGCAGATCAGCTATGCCGAGACTGAGGGATACATCCCGGTGACATCAAAGGCGCAGAACACGGATACGTATCAGAAGTATCTCGCTGATATCGGTAAAGACGATGCGCATTATGAGGTCAAGATCAAAGCCAGCCAGCTGCTTCTCGACAACACGGAAAACACCTTTGTGACGCCGGTCTTCAACGGCTCCACGTCGCTGCGTGATGCGGCAGGGCAGATGATCGAAAACACCACCAAGGCCGTGCGCAGAAACCAGACGGTCGATGATGCTTTCTTCACCAAGCTCTATGCGGATATGAATTCGCTGTACAGACTGGATCAGAAGAACACATCCGCTGCCGGCAGTGAAACCGACCTCGGTCCGCTGCCTTCAACAGCCAAAGCATTGCTTGGCGGTTTGGCAGGCGCCTGGGTGCTGATCATTGTGTATGTCGCATACGGATTCCTGAAAGAAAGGAAGCGCAGAAGTGCATAACCTGTCTGCGCTGCATACGAATTAAGAGTTATAATAACAGGGTATCAGGGGCGAAGCCCCACAGGAGGAAAGAAATGAAAAGAATCAGTAACATTTGTCTTGCGGCGCTGCTGGTTTTTGCGGCAGGCTGCGAAGGCGGCTCTTCTGCCGGACCGGACACAAAGAAGTCAGAAGGTGTCATGACCTATGCCGAGTATGACGCTGCTGCAGAAGATGCAGAAGTAACCATCGAAGCATATGTTCAGGCAAAGCAGGGCTGGTGGGAAGGCACTGCCTCACTCTACACACAGGACGCTGACGGCGCTTACTTCGTCTATTCAATGCCCTGCACCGAAGAGGAATACAACAAGATCGGTGCCGGTCAGAAGATCAAGGTATCCGGATACAAGGGTGCCTTCAACGGCGAAATCGAAGTAAAGGATGTCACTGCATTTGAAATCGAAAAGGGCACATGGACAGCTCCGGCAAAGGATGTTACATCCCTGCTCGGCACAGATGATCTGATCAAGTCCATGAACCAGTTCGTTTCCTTCAAGGGAATGACAATTGAAGATTCCAACGGTTCCGCATTCCTCTATAAGTGGGATGGTTCCGGTGCAGAAGGCGATGACCTGTACTTCAATGCCTCCCTGAACGGCAAGACATACACATTCACGGTTGAATCCTATCTGTGTGACCAGAACACCGATGTGTACAAAGCAGTCAAGAACCTGAAGGTCGGCGATACAGTTGATATGGAAGGCTTCCTGTACTGGTATGAGGGAATGAACCCGCACATCACCAAAGTTACCGTTAAGTAACAGAAGACAAGCAAAGGCCCCTGCGAGGGGCCTTTTCGTTCGTCCTAGTGGACTGTTGAGCACAAAAGGACTGTAGAAAAGAAGCAGGAAGAAAAGTGTGCGAAACAAAAAAACCACCCGCTTGGCGGGTGGATGGACAGGTGCTTCTTGTAGAAAGAAGCACCTCATCAAAA
>JAFUCL010000071.1 GCA_017459725.1 Solobacterium sp.
GGTCAGCCAAATTATACGATGCACAACACAATTCCGTATACAAAAACGCCGGATTCTGTATTCCGACGTTTCTTTCTGTAATACTGATTTCCGCTTTTCCCAAATTTTATCCTAACCGGAAGTTAGCTTTTCATTCGCGGATATTATTCACTTAAGCGCTTACATTTTCCGGGAATGCTTGCGCTTCCAAGTAAACCTAAGAATTGTTGCATAAATCGAACAGTTTACCGGTTGCTTTCCGCATTAATAAAGAGTAGAATGCACGTTATCAATGGTGCCGTATAATGTCCGGATATGGCGGACAGTCTCTACACTTCACCGTAAATGGAGTACTATGGCGCAAACATATGAAGCTTCTTTGTTTGCGGCGGAACTGTTGAATCGTCGTCACTGCATTTCTCAATCGGACAAAGGAGGGGATTATGGGAAAAATCGCAGAGTTATTCGGTTTTGAGAAGCATGGCACATCGTTCAAAGTTGAACTGATGGCCGGTCTCACAACATTCATGGCCATGGCTTACGTTCTCGCAACACAGCCTGGCGCAATCGTCGGATTCGGTTCACCGTCAGTTACTGACGCTGCCGGTCTTGTCGTCACCCAGGAAGCAGTTGTTGTTACCGTAGCTCTTGTTTCCGGTATCATCACAATCCTGATGGGTCTTTACTCCAACATGCCGTTTGCGCTTTCCACAGGTATGGGTTCCAACTTCCTGCTCGGCGCAATGATTCAGGCAGGCACACTGACATTCTCCCAGGCAATGGGCATCATCCTGGTTGAAGGTGTCATCTTCCTCGTGCTTTCCATCTTCGGTATCCGTGACCTCATCGTCAGAATGATCCCGAAGAACATCAAGATTGCCATTTCTTCCGCAATCGGCTTCTTCATTGCTTATCTCGGCTTCAAGAACTCCGGTCTCGGCGCTTACACAGCTTCCGGCATCGGCATGGGCGATTTCACGGATCCTGCAGTTATTCTTTCTGTAGTCGGTCTGCTCATCATCGCTGTTCTGACAGCTTATAAAGTTAAGGGCGCTATCCTGATCGGTATCATCGTTACAACGATCCTCGGCATTCCGCTGGGCATCACAACTGTACCGGCTTCCCTGGTAAGCCTCCCGAACTTCTCTGCAATCGGCAGTATCTCCTTCAAGTTTGACCTGCTGCATATCTGGACACCGACCGGCTTCATCCTGATCTTCGTTACATTCTTCGGTGACTTCTTCTCCACTCTCGGAACTGTTCTGGGTCTGGGTGGAAAAGCCGGCATGCTGGATGAAGACGGAAACCTTCCGGGCATTGAAAAGCCGTTCCTGATCGATGCGATCGGTACCTGCGTAGGTGCGCTGTTCGGATGCACCACCATCACCACATACGTTGAATCCAGTGCCGGTGTTGAGGCTGGCGGACGTACAGGCTTCACAGCTGTTGTTACGGGTGTCCTCTTCCTCATCTCCATGTTCCTGGCTCCGTTGTTCCTGATGATCCCGAACGCTGCTACAGGACCTGCTCTGATCTTCGTCGGATTCCTGATGATCCAGGGCTTCAAGGACATTGACTTCAGCGACTTCACGGAAGCATTCGGCCCGTTCGTCATGATTATGTTCTGCATCTTCATGGGTTCCATCGCTGCCGGTATCGCAGGCGGTATCCTCGCTCACATCTTCATCAAGGTCTGCACAGGAAGAGCAAAGGAAATCAACATCGGTATGTATATCCTTGCAATTCCGCTGATCCTCTACTTCATCTACAGCTGATCAGACTGATAACAATTATACGGACACATCGCTTACGCTCTTACGGGCGTAAGCGATATCTTTTCTCCGGAATAATGATATAGAATAGTGATACAGGGACAAACTCCCGGAAAGGACGGACTATGAAATTAATCCCAAGAAACATGGACAAACTGCTGGACGCTGCTTTGGGAAAACAGGAGTGTGACTTAGCTCTCACCAACGGCAAAGTCGTAAATGTATTTACCGGCGAAATTCTGAACGCAACTGTATACGTATATGACGGCTTCATTGCCCACGTAGAGTATGCACATCCCGAAACAATTGATGTGCCGGTCAAGGAAGTCATCGACTGCGGCGGTCAGTATATCACCCCGGGTTTCATCGATGCACATATGCACATTGAAAGTACGATGCTGACACCGCGCAATTTCGCGAAAGTCTGCATCCCTGCCGGAACCACAACCGTTATTACAGACCCGCATGAAATCGGAAACGTACTCGGTGTTCCGGGTGTCCGGTATATGCATGATTCCTCCAATAATCTGCCGATGAGACAGCTGATTGATGCGCCTTCCTGCGTACCGGCTGTACCGGGTATGGAATTTACCGGTGCTGATTTCCAGGAAAAGGAAATCCGTGAGCTTCTGGAACTGGAAAGAGTTGTCGGTCTGGCGGAAGTCATGGACTTCCTCGCAGTCATCAACGGTGAAGACAGAATGCACAACATCATCAACGCAGCCGTTGAAAAGGGGGTCTATCTGCAGGGCCATGCGCCGTCCGTTTCCGGACGTATGCTGTCAGCGTATCTCTGCGGCGGTCCCAATACCGATCATGAATCCTCCCGTGCGGAAGAAGCGCTTGAGAAATACCGTCTCGGCATGAACATCGATATGCGTGAATCCAGTATGACAAAGAATGTCAGCGCACTCTGGAGCGGACTCAAGGGAAGCCGTTACTTCGATACTCTGTGCCTTTGCACCGATGACGTAGAAGCTGATGATCTGCTGGATGTCGGCCATATCAATGCCGTTGCCCGTATGGCAGTCGCAAACGGTATGGATCCGGTCGATGCCATCAAATCCATGACCATCAACACCGCACGTGAAATCCGCATGCAGAGACTCGGTGCCATCGCTCCGGGCTATGTCGCAGATATCAACGTTCTGCCTGACCTCAAGGACTTCTGGCCGAGCATGGTCTACTTTGAAGGAAAGAAAGTCGCGGAAAACCGCAAGCTGCTGGCTGAGATCAAGGATCAGCGCTATGACATCGAGAACATCAATACCATGAATATCCGTGAGCTCTCCGTTGAAGACTTCATCCTGAAGGCTCCGATTGAAAACGGTACTGTGAAGTGCAACATCATGCATTATCCGAGCCATGTCACTTCCCTTACGGAAAGAAAGACTGTGGAACTCGAAGTCAAGGACGGAAGAATCATCTTCCCGCATGATGACATGAAGTTCGTAGCTGTTGTGAACCGCTACGGTCTTGACCATATTGCCCTGGCAATCGTTGAAGGCATCGGTCTTACAAAAGGCGCGCTCGCTTCCACCGTCAGCCATGACTCCCACAACCTGACGATCGTTTATGACAACCCTGCCAATGCCCTGGTTGCGGCAAATGCGCTGAAGGCATGCGGAGGCGGTCTCTGCACGGTTGCGGACGGCGAAGTTCTCGGTCTGCTGCCGCTGCCGATTGCCGGTCTGCTCTCCAAGGAAGATGCTGAACATACCGCAGCCATTTCCGAGAAGCTGAAGGAAGTTGACCGCACGGTCGGTCTGACAGAAATTCCCAACCCGCTGCTCCGGATTGCGGTGCTTGCCCTGCCGGTTGTGCCGTTCATCAAGATGTCCGATCTTGGTATGATCGATACAATCAAGAAGGAATTCGTTCCGGTCTTCGTCAAAGACTAAGCACCATCAAAAAACTTCGGGTCTGTATGATCCGAAGTTTTCTTTTGCTTTCTCAGCTGACCAGATTGTTGGCCCAGATGCCTTTATGCAGAAGATACAGACCGATGATTGCTTTGGGCAGGTCTGCCAGCAGCACACAGAAGTAGATCACCGTAATCGGCAGTGATGTGAAGTGTGTCAGGATGAAGGCAATCACCAGGGATACGCATACTGTATACGCACTGTCGAACAGGAAGGTGATCACGGTCTTTCCGCCGGCACGGAGGGTGAAGTAGCAGCCATAGTAGATTGCCTGCAGCGGCAGCATCACCGCGGCAATCCGCAGCAGCACCGAAGCCAGTTCCTTTACATGCGGACTGACGTTGTAGAACGAAGGAAACAGCGGTGCAGAGAGGAACAGCAGTGTACCGCAGAAGACATTCACGAGTACGGAGGTTGTCAGCAGCTTGCGGTCCATATCCTTCGCTTCTTCAATCTTCCCTGCCCCCAGACGCTGTCCGACCAGAATGGAGATGGACATACCGAAGGCCATGCACAGAATACTGAAGACATTGGTGATGGTCATGGTGATATTGATGGAGGCAATCGCATCCAGTCCCCTGGTGCTGTAGCACTGGGAGATGGCGGCGAGACCGACACTCCAGAGAATCTCATTCATGGTAAGCGGGGTGCCCTTGATAATGACACGCTTCAGCAGATCTCCGGGCAGCTTGGCAATACGGAAGACATCCTTCAGGAATGTGAATTCATGTCTGTTCCGCCACAAGCCAAACGAGATCACCGCCAGTTCCGTGAATCTTGCGATGACGGTGGCAATGGCCGCACCGGCTACACCGAGCTTGGGTGCTCCGAAATGACCGAAGATCAGAATATAATTCAGCACGAAGTTGGTCAGCACACCGGCAATGCTGGAGAACATGTTCAGCACGGTTCTGCCGGCTTCACGCGATACGGAACCCACCGCCATGGACAGACCGAACGGCACCAGTCCTATCAACATAATCCGCAGATAAGTATGTGAATATGCCAGGGTTGCGGCGATATCGTCACGGGTATTGGCGGCCGGATCCATATAAAGCCCTACAAGCCTGTTTCCAAAGCCCAGAAAGAGCGAAATGCCTACGACGAGGAACAATGCGGTCACCAGCAGTTTGATGCGCATACAGTCCCGTACGCCGTCCATATCGCGTTTCCCGTAGAACTGTGCGCCGAAGATGCCGACTGCGTTCACACTGCCGATAATGGCAAGATTGATGATCTGCAGCAACTGGTTGGAAATAGACACGGCACTCATGGGAAGCGTACCGATCTGACCGACCATCATATTATCGAGAAGATTTACAAAGTTGGTGATGGCATTCTGAATGACGATCGGAAGCGCCACGGCTGCCACCATCTTGTAAAAATTCCTGTCTCCTATGTATCTTCGTATGTTCATTACGGATGTCCTCAATATCAGCAATCTTATCACAACCCCCTTCCGTTGTCTGCAGTATCTTGCATTACCCGGCCGCAAAAAAGGAAGACAATCGTCTTCCCCGTTCGGTTATTGTTTCTGCTGTTCGGCTGCCGCCTTGCGTTCACAGGCTGTCAGCGGTGTGGTTGTGCTGCTGTGGTGATTGGCAATGCATGCTTCGCAGTCACGGTACCGGGGGCATCCGGCTTTTTCACCGCGCGGACACGGACATAAGTCCGGGTTGTAAAGATACTCGGGTTTCTCTGTCATACTCGTATGGTATATACAAATTAAGCTCATCCAGCTAAGCAGAATCTGTATACATCTCCTTTCTCTTCCGGATTAGTATCGGCCCGGATTACCGAGTAGAATTGAGATCGTGAATGCGTACCTGTATCACATATTCTTGTAGCTTTGA